>NZ_JBHVET010000209.1:0-11624 GCF_042802135.1 Kitasatospora sp. NPDC057512 | reverse complement strand
ATGTCGGATTCCGCTTCTGTGACTTCTGTGACCAGTGTGGTCATTGTGATGGATGTGAGTGCAGGGAATGGCGTGAATTGGTGGGTCAGAAAAGTGTTGCGTTTCCGTGACACCCGCGCCTATGATCATCGGAAAGCTTCGATTTTGATCGAACCCTCGGGGGGGTGTGAGAGCGACGGGGCCATCCGGAGTGTTCAACTGATGTCTGCCGCAGTTGAACACCGGTCGGCTGCGGAGGAGCGGGCGGGTGAACGGGCGGAAGGATCCGGCTCCGAATCCCGTTCCCGGCGCCCGCGAATGAGGTAATCAATTTTCCGGTGATTCCGCAGGCGGTGTTATCCCGGCCCGATGGGGACTTGGGTCGGCGTGTTCTGAAGGGGGAGTTCAGCATGGGGGAGCGCCTGCGCACCGCTCCGACTCCGGTCGGCGCGGTTGGCGGTCGGGGTCCGGGAGGTCCGGTCGGAGCATGCGAAACGGCCTCCGGGGGCGGTCGGCCGGCGGAGCGGGCCGCTCGTACCGAGGCCGCGTTGCGGATGCTCCAGGCCCACCCATCGCTGTCCGACCGGGCGGTCGCGGAGTCGACCGGCCTTGGTGCGCGAACCGTTGCCGAGCTGCGGCGCTTGTCGGAATCCGTGGCGGAATCCGGGTTCCGCATCGGCCGGGACGGCAAGTCCCGCCCGCTGGACGGCGCGGCCGGGCGGCTGCGCGTGGCGGAGCTCCTCGGGGAGAATCCGAAGGCCTCACTGCGCCAGCTGGCCAGGACGGCCGGGGTGTCGCCCGCGACGGCGCTCGATGTGCGGCGGCGGCTGGAGCGCGGTGAGGAACCCGTCCCGGTAAAGCGGGCCGCCATTCCGTCGGGGGTGTCCCCGAAGGGCGCCGATCCGGCCGGGGGATCGGGTTTCGCGGGGGTTTCGGCCGGACCGGCCGATTTCTCGTCGGGGCGAATCGATTTCTAGTCCGCACCTGGAATTCCGGGCGGATCTTGTGCCTTTCTTGAAGCGCCGATAAAGTCGAAGTCGGCCAGCAGTATTCCTGCACCATGCCTGAAGAATAAACTCGCATCCACCAGAGGAGCGGCCAATCATGACGCACCGATTCTCGCTTGTCCTGAACCGAGAAGTGAACGATCAGGAGAAGGTCACCCTGAAGGAGGCGAGCCGCGCCGACATCGCGTTCGTCGACGACACCCTCCCGACGAACGCCGACGTCCCGGTCACCCGGATCGAATTCGAGGACGGGGTCACGGCCACGCTCGCCGAGGCCATCGAGGCCGGCTTCGAGGCCGTCAAGGCCGTCCCGGACCTGTCCGTCCCGGGCCTGAGCGTGCCCGCCCAGCCGGCCGCGGCCGAGGGCGACGAGGGCGAGGAGGCCGTCAACGAGGCGGCCGAGGCCGTCTCCTGACGGCACGCACGTCCCCGCCCCGCGGGGACTGAGACCGACTCCTGCGCGGAGGCCGAGCAGCAACCGCGCGGGAGCCGGGCGGCGATCCCGCGGCAGTCACGCGGGAACCGCACCGCAGCACCGCCGGGCGCCCGGAAGGAGCGCGGCCACCGCGAGGAGCGGTCGGCCGCGGTCTTCCGCGTGCCCGCCCGGCGGCAGCGGTGCGGTGGCAGCACCGTGCAGAACACGTACTCCAGTGGCAGGGCCGCGCTCGTCGTGCACGCGCGCGGGCAGCACGTCGACTCGCAGTTCACTACGGGGGGAGCAGGGCCGGCATGGCCGACGAACAGCAGCTTCGCGACTACCTCAAGGTCGTGACGGCCAAACTGCGCAGCACCCGGACGGAACTGGACCGGCTCAGGCACGAGCCCGTCGCCGTCGTCGGCATGGGCTGCCGCTACGCCGGCGGCGTCGACAGCCCCGAGGCGCTGTGGCGGCTGGTCGCGGACGGCGCCGACGCGGTCGCCGGCTTCCCCGCCGACCGCGGCTGGGACACCGAGGGCCTCTACGACTCGCCCGACCTGCCGGGCTCCACCACCCGTGAGGGCGCCTTCCTGTACGAGGCGGCCGAGTTCGACGCCGCCTTCTTCGGGATCAGCCCGCGCGAGGCCCTCGCCATGGACCCGCAGCAGCGGCTGCTGCTGGAGACCTCCTGGGAGGCGGTCGAGCGCGCCGGCATCGATCCGGCCACCCTGCACGGCTCCCGCACCGGCGTGTTCACGGGCGTCTACTCCTCCGCCGCGGCCTACGGCAGCGACGCCGGCCTGGACTTCGCGGAGGCCACCGGCCACCTGCTGACCGGCACCGCCAACAGCGTGCTCTCCGGCCGGATCTCCTTCACCCTCGGCCTGGTCGGCCCCGCCGTCACGGTGGACACCGCCTGCTCCTCCTCCCTGGTCGCCCTGCACCTGGCGGTGCAGGCGCTGCGCGCCGAGGAGTGCGACCTGGCCCTGGCGGGCGGCGCGACCCTGATGTCCTCGCCGGTGCTGTTCCGCGAGTTCTCCCGCCAGCAGGGCCTGGCCGCCGACGGCCGCTGCAAGCCCTTCTCGGCGGACGCCGACGGCACGGGCTGGGGCGAGGGCGCCGGCATGGTCGTCCTGGAGCGGCTGTCGGACGCGCGCCGCAACGGGCACCCCGTCCTGGCGGTGATCAGCGGCAGCGCGGTCAACCAGGACGGCGCCTCCAACGGGCTGACCGCGCCCAACGGCAGCTCGCAGCGCGTCGTCATCCGGGCCGCCCTGGACAACGCCCAGCTGACGGCGGCCGACGTGGACGCCGTGGAGGCGCACGGGACGGGCACCCGGCTGGGCGACCCGATCGAGGCCCAGGCCCTGCTGGAGACCTACGGGCAGGCCGCGGGACGCGCCGACGACCGGCCGCTGTGGCTGGGCTCGGTGAAGTCCAACCTCGGCCACACCCAGGCCGCGGCCGGTGTCGCCGGCGTCATCAAGATGGTGATGGCGCTGCGGCACGGCGTGCTGCCCCGCACCCTGCACTCCGAGCGGCCCTCGGAGTACGTCGACTGGACGGCCGGCCGGATGCGGCTGCTGCAGCAGCCGGTGGACTGGCCCCGGCCCGCGGACGACACCCCCCGGCGCGCGGCCGTCTCGGCGTTCGGCATCAGCGGCACCAACGCGCACCTGGTGCTGGAGGACGCGCCCGAGCCGCAGGCCCCGGCCGCGGAGCCGGCGCGGCCCGCCGCCCCGGCCGTCCTGCCCGGGTCGAGCGCCTGGGTGCTGTCCGGGCGCACCCCGCAGGCGCTGGCCGCGCAGGCCCGCAGGCTCTCCGCGCACCTCGCCACCCACTCCGGGCCGACGGTCTCCGAGGTGGCCTGGTCGCTCGCCACGACCCGGACCGCCTTCGAGCACCGCGCCGTGCTGCTGGACCCGCAGTCGGCCGGGGGCCTGGCCGCGCTCGCCGCCGGGGAGCCCGCCGCGGACGTCGTGACCGGGCAGACCCGCGCCGAGGGCACCGGCCGGACGGTCTTCGTGCTGCCGGGCCAGGGCAGCCAGTGGGTCGGCATGGGCCGCGAGCTGGCCGAGGCCTCGCCGGTGTTCGCGGCCCGGCTGGCCGAGTGCGCCGAGGCCCTCGCCCCGTACGTGGACTGGCGGTTGGACGACGTCCTGGCCGGCCGGCACGGCTTCGAGGCCGCCGACGTCGTCCAGCCCGCGCTGTGGGCCGTGATGGTCTCGCTGGCCGCGGTGTGGGAGGCGGCGGGCGTCGTCCCCGACGCGGTGGTGGGCCACTCCCAGGGCGAGATCGCCGCCGCCGTCGTCGCGGGGAGCCTGTCCCTGGCGGACGCCGCCAAGGTCGTCGCCCTGCGCAGCCGGACCCTGACCGCCCTCGCCGGGCGCGGCGGCATGATGGCCGTCGACGGCGCGGCCGACACCGTCCGCGGCTGGCTGGAGCCGTTCGGGGAGCGCCTGTCGGTCGCGGCCGTCAACGGCCCGTCCGCCACGGTGGTCGCCGGCGACCCGGACGCGCTGCACGAGCTGGCCGCGCTCCACCCCGACGTGCGCACCCGCGTCCTGCCGGTGGACTACGCCTCGCACAGCGCCCACGTCGAGGAGCTGCGCGAGGGCATCACCGCCGCCCTGGCGGGGATCGAGCCCCGCGCGGCCCGCATCCCGATGATCTCCGCGATGGACGGGCGCCGGCTCGCCGGGCCGGAGCTCGACCCCGCCTACTGGTACGCCAGCCTGCGCGAGACCGTCGAGTTCGCCCGCGCCGTCCGCACGCTCGGCGACGACGGGTACGACACCTTCGTCGAGGTGTCCCCGCACCCCGTGCTGGCCATGGCCGTCGGCGAGGAACTGGCGGACCGCGACCCCGTGGTCGTCGGCACGCTGCGCCGCGACGACGGCGGGGCCGCGCGGCTGCTCGCCTCCCTCGGCGAGGCGTACGCGCACGGCGCGCCCGTGGACTGGACCGCCGTCCTGCCGCGCGCCGAGCGGACCGACCTGCCCACCTACGCCTTCCAGCGCAGCCGCTACTGGCCCCGCCGGGTCGAGGCCGTGCCGCGGGCGGCGGCCACCACCGCCGAGGACGGCTGGCGCTACCGCACGGCCTGGGAGCCGCTCGGCCCCACCGCCCCCGCCCTGACCGGGACCTGGCTGGTCGTCACCCGCGAGGACACCGACCCGGCCCGGCACGTCGAGGCGCTGACCGCGCACGGCGCCGAGGCCGTCGTGCTGCGCACCGACGCGGTGCTGCGCGAGGCGCTCGCCGCCGAGCTCACGGCCGCGCTCGCCGCCCTCCCCGGAGCGCCCGGGCGGCCGGCCGGCGTGCTGTCGCTGCTCGCGCTGGACCCCCGGCCGCTGCCCGGCGCACCCGCCGTCCCGCACGGCACCGCCGCCACCCTGGCCCTGGTACAGGCCCTCGGCGACGCCGCGATCGACGCCCCGCTCTGGGCGCTCACCCGCGGCGCCGTCCGGGTCGCCGCCGACGACGCCCCGCCCGCCCCCGTCCAGGCCCAGGTCTGGGGGCTCGGCCGGGTCGCCGCGCTGGAGCACCCCGACCGCTGGGGCGGACTGGTCGACCTGCCCGAGCAGTGGGACGAGCGGGCCGCCGCCCGGCTGGCCGCCGTCCTCGCCGACGGCGCCGAGGACCAGGTGGCGCTGCGCCGCGCCGGGGCCTTCGCCCGGCGGCTGGTCCACGCGCCCCGCACCGCCCCCGGCCCGGTCGGCCCGGACGGCGGCTGGTCCCCGCGCGGCACGGTGCTCGTCACCGGCGCCACCGGCTCCATCGGCCCACACCTGACCGCCTGGCTGGCCGGCCGCGGCGCCGCGCGCCTCGTGCTGCCCACCCGCTCCGGGCCGGGCCCGCGGCTCGCGGCCCACGCCGCCGCCCTCGCCGAGGCCGGCACCGCCGTCGACGTGCTCGCCTGCGACCTCGCCGACCGCTCCGCGCTCGCCGCCCTGCTCGACCGCGTCGCCGCCACCGGCCCGCGACTGTCCACCGTGCTGCACGCGGCCAACGCCTTCCACCTCACCCGCCTCGACGACACCGACCCCGAGGGCCTGGCCGCCTCCCTGGCCGGCAAGGCGGCCGGCGCCGACCACCTCGACGAACTGGTCGCCGACGCCGACGAGTTCGTCCTCTTCTCGTCGATCGCCGCCGCCTGGGGCAGCGCCGAGCACGGCGCCTACGCCGCCGCCAACGCCCACCTCGACGCGCTCGCCGAGCGGCGCGCGGCCCGTGGCGCCGGCGCGCTCTCGCTCGGCTGGGGCGTGTGGGACACCCGCGACTGGACGGCACCGGACGCCTTCGGCCCGCACGGGCCGGCCACCATCACCGGCGACGTCCTGCGCCGCCAGGGCACCCGGTTCCTGGACCCCGACCGCGCGCTGGACGTGCTCGGCCGCGTCCTCGCCGACGGAGCCGGCGCCACCGGCCCCTACCTGGCCCTCGCCGACATGGCCTGGGACGACTTCGCGCCGGTGTTCACCGCGGCCCGCCGCAGCGCCCTGCTGGACCGCATCCCCGCCGCCCGCCGGGCCCTCGACGGCGGCGCGGCCGCCACCGGGGCGCCCACCGCGGCCGTCGACGGCGCGGACACCACCGGGAACGACTTCGCCCGCGCCCTGGCCGGCGCCGCCGGCACCCCCGAACGGGACCGCCTGGCCACCGACCTGGTCCGCTCCCACGCGGCGGCCGTCCTCGGCCACCGCGACGCGGGCGACATCGCCGGCCACCGCGCCTTCCGCGACCTGGGCTTCGACTCGCTGACCGCCGTCGAACTGCGCAAGGCGCTGGCCACGGCCACCGGCCTGCGGCTGCCGTCCACGATCGTCTTCGACCACCCCACCCCGGCCGCGCTCGGCGCCCACCTCGCCGCGACGGCCCTCGGCACCGGTACCGGCACCGGTACCGGCACCGACGCCGCCGCGCCCGCCCGGGGCGGCGCCGCCGCCGACCCCGACGAGCCGCTCGCCATCGTCGGCATCGGCTGCCGGTTCCCCGGCGGCGTCACCACCCCCGACCAGTACTGGGGCCTGCTGGCCGCCGGCGCCGACGTGATCGGCGGCCTGCCCACCGACCGCGGCTGGGACCCGGACCTCTACGACCCCGACCCCGCCCGCCAGGGCAAGTCCGTCACCCACCGCGGCGGCTTCCTGCACGACGCCCCCGACTTCGACGCCGCCTTCTTCGGCATCAACCCGCGCGAGGCCCTCGCCATGGACCCCCAGCAGCGCCTGCTGCTGGAGACCTCCTGGGAAGCCCTGGAACGCGCCGGCATCGCCCCCGAATCGCTGCGCGGCACCCCCGTCGGCGTCTTCGCCGGCGCCACCCTGACCGGCTACGGCGACGGACTGGCCGACGGCGACCCGGCCGCCGAGGGGTACCTCGTCACCGGCCACTCCAGCAGCATCATCTCCGGCCGCGTCGCCTACGCCCTCGGCCTGGAGGGCCCCGCCCTCACCATCGACACCGCCTGCTCCTCCGGCCTGGTCGCCCTGCACCTGGCCGGCCGGGCGCTGCGCGCGGGCGAGTGCGAACTCGCCCTGGTCGGCGGCGTGATGGTGATGTCCACCCCCAGCCAGCTGGTCGGCTTCTCCCGGCAGCGCGGCCTCGCCCCCGACGGCCGCTGCAAGCCCTTCGCCGCCGGAGCCGACGGCATGGGCCTGTCCGAGGGCGCCGCGACCATCGCCGTCGAGCGGCTCTCCGACGCGCGGCGCCTCGGCCACCCCGTGCTGGCCGTCGTACGGGGCACCGCGATCAACCAGGACGGCGCCTCCAACGGCCTCACCGCCCCCAGCGGACTCTCCCAGCAGCGGGTGATCCGCGCCGCCCTGGAGGCCTCGGGCCTGACCCCCGACCAGATCGACGCGGTCGAGGCGCACGGCACCGGCACCCCCCTCGGCGACCCCGTCGAGGCCCACGCCCTGCTCGCCACCTACGGCCGGGACCGCCCCGCCGACCGGCCGCTGTGGCTCGGCTCCGCCAAGTCCAACATCGGCCACACCCAGACCGCCGCCGGCCTCGCGGGCCTCGTCAAGATGGTCCTCGGCATGCGGCACGGCACACTGCCGCGCACCCTGCACGCGGACGAGCCGTCCCGGGAGATCGACTGGGAGTCCGGCGCCGTACGGCTGCTGACCGAACAGCGGCCCTGGACGACCCCGCAGGACGCGCCGCGCCGCGCCGGCGTCTCCGCGTTCGGCATGAGCGGCACCAACGTGCACGTCCTCATCGAACAGGCCCCCGAGCACCTCCCCGCCCCCGCCGACCCGCCGCAGGACGACCCGGCCGCCCCCGCCGGACCGCCGCTGCTCGCCGCCGGTACGGAGGTCACCGCCTGGCCCGTCACCGCCCGCGGCCGGGACGCCCTGGCCGCGCAGGCCGGCCGCCTGCACGCGTACGCCCTCGCCGCCGACACCCCGCCGCCCGCCGCCGTGGCCCGGGCGCTCGCCACCACCCGCAGCCCCTTCGAGCACCGCGCCGTGGTCGTCGGCTCCGACCCCGCCGGACTCGGCCGGGGCCTGGCCGCCCTGATGACCGGCCAGGACACCGAACACGCCCTCACCGGCGAGAGCGCCGCCCGCGAGGGCCGGACGGTGTTCGTCTTCCCCGGCCAGGGCAGCCAGTGGGAGGGCATGGGCCGACGGCTGTCCGCGCAGTCGCCGGTGTTCGCCGCCCGGTTCGCCGAGTGCGCGCGGGCCCTGCGCCCGTACGTCGACTGGGACCCGCAGGCCGTGCTGGCCGGCGAGCCCGACGCTCCCGCGCCCGACGGCGCCGCCGTCATGCAGCCGCTGCTGTGGGCCGTGATGGTCTCGCTGGCCGCCGTCTGGGAGGCGGCCGGCGTCGTCCCCGACGCGGTCGTCGGCCACTCCCAGGGCGAGATCGCCGCCGCCACCGTCGCCGGCGCGCTCACCCTGGAGGACGCCGCCAAGGTCGTCGCCGTCCGCGCCGCCGCGCTGACCGGCCTCGGCGTCGAGGGCGGCATGCTCTCGGTGGTGCTGCCCGTCGAGCTGGTGCGCGAACTCCTGAAACCCTTCGGCGACCGGCTCGCCGTCGCGGCCGTCAACGCCCCCGCCGCGACCGTCGTCTCCGGCGAACCGGACGCGCTCGTCGAGTTCGAACGCGTGCTGCGCAAGCGCAAGGCGATGCGCTGGCGCGTGCCCGTCACCGACTTCGTGGCGCACTCCCGGCTGTGCGAGCCGCTGGAGGAGACCCTGCCGCGGCTGCTGGCCGGCCTCCGGCCGCGCCCCGCCGCCGTCCCGCTGTTCTCCACCGTCCACGGACGGATCGTGGACGGCGAGGAGCTGGGGCCGCGGTACTGGTACGCCAACGTCCGGCAGACCGTCCGCTTCGCCGAGGCCGTCGAAGCCCTCGCCGCCACCGGCCACCGGACCTTCGTCGAGGTCTCCGCCCACCCGGTGCTGCTGCCCGCCGTCCAGGAGACGCTGGCCGCCCGCACCGACCTGCCCGACCCGCTGGTGATCGACACGCTGCGCCGCGACGACGACGGCGCCGACCGGCTGCTGCGCTCGATCGGCACCGCCTACGTCCACGGCCTGCCCGTCGACTGGACCGCCGTGCTGCCCGCCCCCGCCGACGTCCGGGACGCCGCGCGGCGCGTCGAACTGCCGACCTACGCCTTCCAGCACCGCCGCTTCTGGCCGCCGGCCCGCCCGGCCGCCCCCGCCGCCCACGGCCCGGCCGCCGACCCCACCGACGACTGGCGCTTCCTGGCCGAGTGGGCCCACGCCCCCGAGCCCGCCCCCGCGCTGCTCACCGGCACCTGGCTGGTGCTCACCCCCGCCGGACACCCCGTCCACCCCTGCGCCGCGGCGCTCGCCGAGCGCGGCGCCCGGACCGTCACCGTCGAGCTGGACACCGCCGAGGCCGACCGCGCCGACTACGCGCGCCGGCTCACCGCCGCACTGGACGGCGCCCGGCCCGCCGGCGTGCTCTCCCTGCTCGCCCTCGACACCGCCCCGCTCGCCGCCCACCCCGCCGTGGCCCGCGGCCTCGCCGCCACCCTGGCCCTGGTCCAGGCCCTCGGCGACGCCGCCGTCCCCGCCCCGCTGTGGCTGCTGACCGCCGGCGCCGTCACCACCGACCCCGGCACCGGCGCCGCCGACCCGCAGCAGGCCCCCGTCTGGGCCCTGGGCCGCACCGTCGCCGCCGAACACCCCGACCGCTGGGGCGGGTTGGTCGACCTGCCCGGGCAGTGGGACGAGCGGGCCGCCGCCCGCCTGACCGCCGTCCTCGCCGCCCGCGACGAGAACGAGGTCGCGCTGCGCGCCGACGGCCTGCGGCCCCGCCGCCTCGCCCACGCCCCCAGGCCGCCGCGTCCCGCCGACCGGCGGCCGCTCACCCCCCGTGGCACCGTCCTCGTCACCGGCGGCACCGGCCACATCGGCGGCCACGCCGCCCGCTGGCTCGCCCGCGAGCGCGGCGCCCGCCGCCTCGTCCTCACCAGCCGCTCCGGCCCCGCCGCCGCCGGCACCGCCGCGCTCGCCGCCGAACTCGCCGCCGCCGGCGCCGCCGTGGACGTCCTCGCCTGCGACACCGCCGAACGCCCCGCGCTCGCCGCCGTGCTCGACCGCGTCGCCGCCACCGGACCGGCCCTGTCCACCGTGCTGCACGCGGCCGGCGCCCTGGACGACGGCGTCCTGGACCGCCTGGACGCCGCCCGCCTGGCCCGCACCTTCGACGGCAAGGCCGGCGGAGCCGCCCACCTCGACGAGCTGACCGCCCACCTGGACCTCGACGCCTTCGTCCTCTGCTCCTCCATCTCCGCCACCTTCGGCAACGGCGGCCAGGGCAACTACGCCGCCGCCAACGCCTACCTGGACGCCCTCGCCGAGCAGCGCCGCGCCCGCGGCCTGCCCGCCACCTCGCTGGCCTGGGGCCCGTGGGCGGGCGGCGGCGTCGGCCAGGCCAGCGAAGGCGCCCGTCGACGGCTCGCCCGCAACAAGTGGGAGGTCCTGATGGAGCCCGAGGACGCCGTCCGCGCCCTCGCCGCCGCCGTCGAGGACCCCGACCCCCGGCTGGCCGTGCTGTCGCTGATGGCCGTCGACTTCGCCGCGATGGCCACCGCCCGCGGCCCCGAACAGCTGCGCCGCGCCCCGCTGATGCGCGACCTGGCCGAGATCCGGGCCGCCGACGCGGCCGACGCCGCGGACCCGGCGCCGCGCGCCGCCGAGACGGAGCACCCGCTGGCCGTCCGGCTGTCGGCGCTGACCTCCGCCGAGGCGCAGGACCGCCTGCTCTGCGACCTGGTCCGGGACGAGGCCGCCACCGTGATGGGGTACGCCTCGGCCGCCGACGTCGAGCCCGGCCGCGCCTTCAGCGAACTCGGCCTGGACTCCCTCACCTCGGTCGAACTGCGCAACCGGCTCAGCACCGCCGCCGGCCTGCCGCTGCCCGCCACCCTGCTGTACGACTACCCGGACCCGCAGGTGCTCGCCGCGCACCTGCGCACCCGGCTGGTCGGCGGCGGCCAGGACGCCGCCGCGCCGGCCGCACCGCGCGCCGCCGCCGCGGACCCGCTCGCCGACCCGATCGCGATCGTCGCCATGGGCTGCCGCCTGCCCGGCGGCATCCACACCCCCGACCAGCTGTGGCAGCTGCTCGACGCCGGACAGGACGCCATCACCGGCCTGCCCACCGACCGGGGCTGGGACCTCGCCGCCCTCTACGACCCCACCGCCGAGCGGCCCGGCACCTTCTACGCCCGCGAGGGCGGGTTCCTGCACGAGGCCGCCGAGTTCGACGCCGGGTTCTTCGGCGTCAGCCCGCGCGAGGCGGTCACCATGGACCCGCAGCAGCGCCTGCTGCTGGAGGTCGTCTGGGAGACCCTGGAACGCGGCGGCATCGACCCCACCGGCCTGCGCGGCAGCCGTACCGGCGTGTTCGTCGGCGGCTTCGGCTCCGGCTACGACCACCTCACCGCCCGCGCCGCCGGCCACGCCGACCACCGCCTGGAGGGCCAGGCCATGATCGGCACCGCCACCAGCGTGCTGTCCGGCCGGATCTCCTACCTCCTCGGCCTGGAGGGCCCGGCGTTCACCGTCGACACGGCCTGCTCCTCCTCGCTGGTCGCCCTGCACTCCGCCGCCCAGGCGCTGCGCGCCGGCGAGTGCGACCTCGCCCTGGTCGGCGGCGTCACCGTGATGCCCACCCCGCGCGACCTGGTCGGCTTCTCCCAGCAGCGCGGCCTGGCCGCCGACGGC
>NZ_JBHVET010000208.1:0-11640 GCF_042802135.1 Kitasatospora sp. NPDC057512 | reverse complement strand
GCCCCGGCCAGCCGCTGCTGGTCGGCGGTGTCCGGCTCGTCCTCCCCGGCCTGGGTCGACTCCTCGGCGGCGGCCAGGCGCCGTGCCGACTCCTCGGCGCCGTCGAGCAGTTCGGCCAGCCCCTGCTCGGCGCGCGCGGCGGCGTCCGACAGCCGCCCGGCCTCGCCGGCGGCGGCGCGGGCCTGCCCGCCGAGCCGGCCGAGCGCCCCGGCGACCTGGGCCCGTTCCTTCTCCTCCTGCCGTCTCCGCTCGGCGAGTTGCTCCACCTCGGCGGCCGACTCCCGTCGCCGCTCGGCGAGTCGGGCCAGCCGCTCGGCCGACTCGGCGCAGCGGACGGTGAGTTCGCCGATCGCCCGGGCCGCCTCGTCCACCGCCGCCCGGGTCTCCAGCAGGCTCGGCGCGCCGCCGGACCCGCCCTGGGCGAAGCCGGCGCCGAGCCGGTCCCCGTCGGCGGTGACGGCGCACAGCGCGGGGTGCCCGGCGACCAGCCGCAGCGCCCGGTCCAGGTCCGCGACCACCGCCACCCCGGCCAGCAGTCGCCGGACCGCGCCGAGCAACTCGGCCGGGCCGTCGACCAGTTCGGCCGCCCAGCGGGCCCCGTCCGGCAACTCCCCCGCCGGCTCGGCCGTTTCGGCGGCACCGGCGATCAGCAGCGCGGCCCGGCCGGCGTCCTCGGCCCGCAGCAGTCGCAGGGCTCCGGCGGCGGTGGACGGCGAGTCGACGGCCACCGCGTCGGCCGCCGCACCGAGCGCCGCGGCGATCGGCACCTCGTACCCCGGCTCGATCCGCAGCAGCGCGGCCGCCGGGCCGAGCAGTCCGCCCAGCCGCTCCCCCGCGTCCAGCAGCGCGCCGGTGCCGTCCTTGCGGCGCAGCCCGAGGGAGAGCGCCTCGTGCCGTGCGGTCAGCCCGGCCCGCTCGCGCTCGGCGGCGGCGGACGCCTCCCGGGCCGCGGCCAGTTCCCCTTCCACGGCGGCGAGGTGCTCGCGCGCCCGCCGGTACCGGGCCTCGGCCTGCTCGTCCTCCCCGGCCAGGCCGTCCACCTGCCGCTGGAGTTCGTCCAGCTCGCCCCGGGCGGCCTCGGCGCGCAGCAGCGCCTCGTCCCTGGCCTCGGCGAGCCGGCCGATCTCGGCCTGCGCGGCGGTGGCCCTGGACCGGGCGGCGGCGGCCTGGCCCTGCAGCCTGGCCAGGCCCTCCCGGCGGTCGGCGATGGCCCGGGCGGCGTCCCGCAGTCGGCGCTCCTCGGCGGCCAGCTCCCGCTCCAGTCCGCTCTTGCGCTCGACCGCCTCGGCCAGCGCGTACCGCGCCTCCTCCAGCGCCTCGGTCAGCGCGGCCTCCTCCTCGCGGACCCGCGCGGCCTCCCGTTCCGTGTCCTCCGGATCGCGCCCGCGCCGCTCCTCGCCCCGGCCCCCGGCGACGGCGTGCCGGGCACGGGCCTCGGCCAGCCCGATGGTGCCGCGGGTGCGTTCGGCGAGCGCGGAGAGCCGGTACCAGGTCTGCCGGGCGGTCTCCAGTCCGGGGCCGAGCTGCTCGACCTGCGCCTCCAGGACGCGTTCGCGCTGCACCGCGCGGGCCAGCTCCTGCTCGACGGTGGTGCGGCGCAGCCGCAGCGCCAGTTCGTCCGCGACCTCGGCCTCGACGGCCCGGCGGAGCACGCACAGGTCGTCGGCGAGCAGCCGCAGCCGGGCGTCGCGCAGGTCCGCCTGGATGCCGGCGGCCCGGCGGGCGATCCGGGCCTGCCGGCCGAGCGGTCCGAGCTGGCGGCGCAGTTCGGCCACCAGGTCCTGGGCCCGGTTGAGGTTGGCCTGCATCGCGTCCAGCTTCCGCAGCGCCTTCTCCTTGCGCCTGCGGTGCTTGAGGACGCCGGCCGCCTCCTCGATGAAGGCGCGCCGGCCCGTCGGGTCGGCGTGCAGCACGGAGTCCAGCTGGCCCTGCCCGACGATGACGTGCATCTCGCGGCCGATGCCGGAGTCGGAGAGCAGCTCCTGGATGTCCAGCAGGCGGCAGGTCTCACCGTTGAGGGCGTACTCGCTGCCGCCGTTGCGGAACATGGTCCGGGTGATGGTCACCTCGGAGTAGTCGATCGGCAGGGCGCCGTCGGTGTTGTCGATGGTGAGGCTGACCTCGGCCCGGCCGAGCGGGGCGCGCCCGCTGGTCCCGGCGAAGATGACGTCCTCCATCTTGCCGCCGCGCAGCGACTTGGCCCCCTGCTCGCCCATCACCCAGGACAGCGCGTCGACCACGTTCGACTTGCCGGAGCCGTTCGGGCCGACGACGCAGGTGATGCCGGGCTCGAAGCGCAGGGTGGTGCTGGAGGCGAAGGACTTGAACCCGCGCAGCGTCAGACTCTTCAGGTGCACGCGGCCGGTCCCCTCTATCGCTCACGACGGGAACCGACTGTATCCGGAGCCGGACACGACGAAGGGACGCCACATCCGGGCGTCCCTTGCAAGCTGCGTCCCTTTCGGGGCGGCTCGGTGCACAGCGGCGTCGATCTGCGAGGACCGGGCGGGACTCAGGTGAGAGCCGGCTCCCGCTGATCCAGATCGATGCTGTTGAGCAGCGAGTGCTCGTCAGCGACAGCGGTGAGAGCGTCGTTCTCAGCCTGCATCCGAAGGAGCTCCGCTTCAAGGTCCTGGACGCGCTGCTGAAGCCGTCGCATCTCGGAGAGCATTCGCGGGTCGGGGCCGCCGACGTACCCGAGAAGCGCCTTTGCCATGATGAATGGTCCTCCACGCTGAGTGACCGAACCGGAACGGTACAGGTCTAGGGGGAAGGGGGACGCACGCGCGGCGCGTCACCGGAAGTGCTGGCTGGGCACTGCGGCACAACCACCGTGAGCTGGGCTCACGGGGGCATGCGCCTACCGGGAGAACGCGGTCGTGTGCGCGGGCTTCCAGCGTCTCACCAAAGACGGAAAGGGTCAACACGATCACCGCACGCTACCGCGGCCCTGTCACCTGCCCGGCGGTGTCATCACGCCTGGGGGGCTTCGGGACGGGTCCACCTCGTGCTCGTGGATCATCGTTCGATGCGGAGTCAACCACGAGTCTGCCCGGATGGCAACCTCGTGACACCGCCGGTTCCGGATCTTTTCCCGGGAGCCCGCGCGGAGCGCCGCCCAAGGGCCGCCGGGACACCGCCGAGGGACCGTCGGGGGCCCCGGTCCGGAGCGGCTCAGCGGATCTCGAAACCCTCGTAGCCGGGGCCGACGGCCGTCCAGATCTCGGTGACCCCGCTGACGTTGCCCGGGGTCCCCGGGCCGCGCAGCCGGGCCAGCAGCTGCTCGCAGTCGGCCGCGAGCCCCTCGGCCACCACCTGCACCCGGCCGTCGCCGAGGTTGCTGGCGTAGCCGGTCAGTCCGATCTCCAGCGCCCGTGCCCTGGTCCACCAGCGGAACCCGACCTGCTGGACCTTCCCCCGGACCCAGGCGGTCACCCGGACCGGTTCCTCACTGTGGGCGTCGCGACCGTGCATGCCCCGACCCTAGCCGTCCGCGCCCCCGGTCACAGCTCGGCCCCGGCCCGCCCCCGCGGACGACGCCCCCGCGCGAACGGGAGCGGCCCCGCCGGAGAACCGGCGGGGCCGCGGGAGCGTGCGGTCGGCGGGGCGGGTTACCAGTCCCCGCCGCCGAAGTCGCCGCCGCCACCACCGAAATCGCCACCGCCGCCGAAGTCCCCGCCGCCGAACCCGCCGAAGTCGCCGCCGTTGAAGTCGGCGCCGGTGAAGTCACCGCCCTCGTGCTGGTCCTGGTAGCCGTGGCCACCGTCCATCATCGGCGCGGCCGCGTAGGCCGGGGAGCTCATCATCGAGCCGAGCATGGTGCCGACCAGCAGGCCCGGCAGCAGTCCGCCGCCGCCGAACCCGCCGAAGTAGCCGCCCGCCCAGGGCGCGTACGCCGGGCCGGCGTTCCAGTACGGCTGCGGGCCGTGCTCGGTGTCGACGGTGCGGACGGCCGGGTCGAGGCCGGCCGCCAGCCGGTCCGCGTCGGCCTGGCAGACCGGGACGGTGCGCGCGGCGCCGCCGGCCGGGGACCAGTCCACGTCCTTGACGGACGGGCCGTGCCGCGGGTCCATGAAGCACGGGGGACGGCGCTCGGGCAGCGGCTTCTTCTCCCGCCGGGCGGCCAGGGTGGCCAGCGAGAAGCGGCCGTCCTCGATCGCCTCGGTGACCTGCTTGACGTCCTCGGGCTTCTTCGCCTCGTCCATCAGCCGCTTGGACTTCTCGTACGAGTCCAGGGCGTGGCTGTAGTCGGTGCGCTGGGCGTCGTCGGCGTCGGCCGCGGCCGGGCTGAAGTCGAGCCGCTCCAGCTCCACGCCGAAGGCGGTGATGTCCTCGTCCACGACCCGGCGCAGCTGCTCCAGCTCGGCCCGGGCCTGGGCCTCCTTGCGCTGCTTGGCGCGGCGGAAGAGGAAGAAGACGCCGGCGCCGGCCAGCGCGACCAGCACCACCGGGATGACCACCCAGGCGATCGAGGTGCTGTGGTTGACCCCGGTGCCCTTGGTCTGCGGGGCGGCCTGGTCGACGAAGTCGTTCAGGGTGGCGTCGATGTCGCCGTTGTGGGAGCGGAAGGCCGCGCCGGAGATCCGCTCCGGGACGCCGGCGCCGAGCGCGCCGCGGTCGGCGCGGGCGGTGAACTGGTCGCCGCGCCAGACCGCGTAGACGCCGTCGACGCCGACCGTGGTGCGGAGGTCCTTGAAGACCGTCGCCTTGGCGAAGGCCGGCGAGTCGGGGACGACCGCGACGAAGATCGGCTTGTCCGCCTTGTCGATCTTCTTGGTCAGGGCGTCGGCCTGGGCCTGGCTGAAGCGGCTGGTCATGGCCGGGTCGACGTAGACCTGGCCCTTCTTCAGGGCGGCGGTGGCGTCGCTCAGGCCGCCGGCCGCCGAGGCCGCGGGCGCCAGCAGGAGCAGCAGCCCGAGCAGCGCCGCCACCAGGGCTAGCGGCCCGGCGCCCCGGGAACGTCGTGCAAGGGTTCTCATGCCCCCGACGCTACCGTGACCGGCCCCTGAGCACGCCATACCCTTCGCATACTGGTACTGACAAGACTCCCCGCCGACCGCCGGGGCCGCTCCCCTCCTCGGGGATGATGTTTCCCCCGGCCACCCCTGAGTCGGGGCCCGCGCGGGAACCGCGGGAGGCCGCCGGACGTACGTCCCGGCAGGCCCGGCCCCGCTCCGGGGCACTCCGGGGGGCGTGCCGACCGTACCGTGCGGGCGGGCATAGTGGTCCCGGACCACCGGTCCCATTGCCTTTTCTTTACTCAGACCGTTCTCGACCCACCTCCCGATCGGAGTTCTCGGTGATCATCGGCCTCGTCACCGCCGTGGCGGCATCCGCCTGCTACGGCACCGGCTCGGTCCTCCAGGCCGTCGGCTCCCGCCGCTCCGCCCGGGAGGAGGCGGCCAAGGGCGCCACCAGCTCGACCACCGAGCACGGCGGCCCGAGCCTGTCCTCGACCGCGAAGGCCGCCGTCACCTGGGAGTTCATCCTCGGCACGGTGCTCGACCTGATCGGCTTCGGGCTCGGCGCGCTGGCCGCCCGGCTGCTGCCGCTGTTCCTCTCCCAGACCATCATCAGCGCCAACCTGGTGATCACCGCGGTGCTCAGCATCAAGCTGCTGGGCATCCGGCTCAAGCAGCTGGAGTGGGCCTCGATCGCCGTGCTCTGCTCGGCCCTGGTGCTGCTGGCCGTCTCGGCCGGGCCGGAGGGCGGCCACCACGCCGCGATGGCCTTCCACTGGTGGCTGCTGATCATCACCACCGTGCTGCTGGTCGGCGGCAGCCTGCTGGTGCGGCGGATGGGCTCCAACGGCGCGATCGTCGCCGGTCTGCTCTCCGGCCTCGGCTTCGGCGCCCTGGGCGTCGGGGTGCGCATCCTCAACGGCATCGAGCCGTTCGCGCTCGGCGAGCTGCTCTCCGACCCGGCGCTGTACGCGGTCCTGGTCGGCGGCATCGGCGGCATGTACATCCACACCGTGGCGCTCCAGATCGGCTCGGTGAACGGCGCGACCGCCGCGCTGGTGGTCGGCGAGACGGTGCTGCCCGGCGCGGCCGGCGTGCTCTGGCTCGGCGACTCCTCCAAGGCCGGCCTGGGCTGGCTCGGCGTGATGGGCTTCCTGCTGGCGGTGGTCGCCGCGGTCGGGGTCGCCTACTTCGGCCAGGACACCCACGGCGCGCCCGGGGAGCCGGCCGCCGACGAGCCGGAACTCGCCCGGAAGTAGCCCGCCTCAGCCCTCGCTGCGGGCGCGCGGCACGCGCTGGCAGCGGGGGCAGAAGTAGCTGGAGCGGTTCATCCAGGCCGCCCGCCGGATCGGGGTGCCGCAGCGGCGGCAGGGCTCCTGCTCGCGGCCGTAGGCGTCGAGGTCCCGGGAGAAGTAGCCGCTCTCGCCGTTCACGTTGACGTAGAGGCTGTCGAAGCTGGTGCCGCCGACGGCGAGCGCCGCGCTCATCACGTCCCGGGCGTTGGCCAGCAGCAGCAGGGCCTGCGGGCGGGTGAGCGTCGCGGTCGGGCGGTCGTAGTGCAGCCTGGAGCGCCACAGCGCCTCGTCGGCGTAGATGTTGCCGACGCCGCTGATCAGGGTCTGGTCGAGCAGGGCGCGCTTGACGGTGGTCCGCTTGGCGCGCAGCGCGGCCACGAAGGCGGCGTCGTCGAAGCGCGGGTCGAGCGGGTCGCGGGCGATGTGCGCGATCGAGACCGGGGTGCCCTCCGGGTCCCCGTCCTCGGCCTCCTCGACCGCCAGGCCGCCGAAGGTCCGCTGGTCGACGAAGCGCAGTTCGCGCCCGCCGTCGGCGAAGCGCAGCCGGACCCGCAGGTGGGTCTCGTCGGGTACGGACGGGTCCTGGACGAGGAGTTGGCCGCTCATCCCGAGGTGGCCGATCAGCGAGAACCCCGCCCCGGCGCCGGCCAACGGCACCCACAGGTACTTGCCGCGCCGCTGCGCGGTGCCGAGGGTGGTGCCGGTCAGCCGGGCGGTGAAGTCCGCCGCGCCAGCCGGCTGGCGGCGCACCGCGCGCGGGTGCAGCACCTGGACGTCGGCGACCGTCCGTCCGGCCACCCAGGTGGCCAGACCACGGCGGACGACCTCGACCTCGGGAAGTTCGGGCACGGGAACACGCCTCCTGCTCGGTACGGATCAGCAGGAGTGAAGGCTACTGCGGGATCACGCGCCGGCGGGCAGCCGGTCGGCGTACTTCTCCTTGATCGCGCGCCAGGCGCTCTCGGCGGCCTTCTGCTCGGCTTCCTTCTTCGAACGGCCGACGCCGCTGCCGAAGTCCTCGCCGGCCACCCGGGCCGCCGCGGTGAAGGTCTTCTCGTGGTCCGGACCGGACTCCATGACCACGTACTCCGGCACTCCGATGCCCACCGAGGCGGTGAGCTCCTGGAGGCTGGTCTTCCAGTCCAGGCCGGCGCCGAGCTGAGAGGACTCCTCGATCAGCGGGTCGAACAGCCGGTGGACGAACTCGGTGGCCGCGTCCAGTCCCTGGTCCAGGTAGATGGCGCCGATCACGGCCTCGACGGTGTCGGCGAGGATCGACGACTTGTCGCGGCCGCCGGTACCCTCCTCGCCCTTGCCGAGGCGGATGAAGGTGCCGAGCTCCAGGCCGCGGCCGACGTCCGCGAGCGCGCGGGAGTTGACCACCGCGGCGCGCAGCTTGGCGAGCGTGCCCTCCGGGACGTCCGGGTGGACGCGGTAGAGGGTGTCGGTCACCACGAGGCCCAGCACCGAGTCGCCGAGGAACTCCAGGCGCTCGTTGGTGGGCAGCCCACCGTTCTCGTACGCGTACGAGCGGTGGGTCAGGGCACGTACCAGAAGGGCGCGCTCGAGCGTGTACCCGAGGCGCCCTTCCAGAACGTCGTATTCGGTCGAAGCCGGCCCGCCGGCCTTGCCGCCGCCCGAAGAGGAACCCTTCGGGGCGATGGTCGCCTTGCGGGTGGAGTTACCGTCCGACATCGATCCGTACACCCCGCCGATCAGACCGAGAGGACCTGGCGACGGTTGTACGTGCCGCAGCTCGGGCACGCGATGTGGCCCAGCTTCGGCTCGTGGCAGCGGTCGCACGCCACGAGGGCCGGAACAACGGCCTTCCAGTTGGACCGACGGTGGCGCGTGTTGCTGCGCGACATCTTCCGCTTCGGAACAGCCACGGCTACTTCTCCTGGTTCTCGGCGAGACCCTCACGGGTGTCGCTGTTCTTAGATCCGTCACCCTCGTCGCCGGGGGCGGCGGAGAGTCCCTGCAGAGCCGCCCACCGGGGGTCGACGGCATCGTGGTGGTGCGCCGGGTCGTCGCTCAGGCGCGCTCCGCATTCGGAGCACAGGCCCAGGCAGTCTTCCTGGCACACCGGCTGCAGCGGCAGTGCGAGCACCACCGCGTCACGCAGCACCGGCCGGAGGTCGAAGAAGTCGCCCTCCAGACGGTAAGTCTCTTCTTCCGAGTCCTCGTCGAGGTCCTCGGTCCCGGTGGTCCGGGCGCGGTGGCGCTCGTCGGACTCCGGGTAGTAGTACAGCTCCTGGAAGTCCACGTCGATGTCGAACTCGACGGGCTCCAGGCACCGGACGCACTCGCCCTCGACGCCCGCCTCGGCCGTGCCGGTGACCAGCACGCCCTCGACCACGGACTCCAGGCGGAGCTCCAGCTCGATCGGGCTCTTCTCCGGCACGCCGATCACGTCGATGATCCCGAAGCCCTCGGGGGCCTCCAGGGTCCGGCTCACCTTGCGCATCGAGCCCGGGCGACGACCGAGCTCGTGCGTGTCGAACACGAGGGGGTCGCGGTGGTCGAGGCGGTTCACGGTGTCCTGACTTCCATGGGGGGTTCTTCGATTGCGTCTCCGTCCGGTCGGCGTTGCGCGGGCAAGCCGACAGCCGGACATGGAGAGGCCGGAGTGGTCAGACTACCGGAGTCTCCCGTCAGGCCCAACTTCGGTCCCGTCGGGAGACTCCCGCACCGTCGCGGCGGGGCCGGTTCAGCGGCCGCCGAGCTCCCGCAGCCTGGTCATGTCGATCATGCTGGTGTCGAAGAAGCTGGTCTCGTCCAGACCCTGACCCTGGCCCTGGGCCTGCCCCTGCCCGTGGCCCTGGACCTGCCCGTGCCCCTGCTGCTGGTGCGGCACGGCCGGCGGGAGGGCGGGCTGCTGGGGGTAGGCGTAGTCGTCGTACGGCTGCGCGGCGTAGCCCGGCTGCTGCTGGGGATAGCCGTAGCCCTCCTGCCGCTGGTCCTGGTAGCCCTGCTGCTGGTAGCCGCCCTGCTGCTGGCCCCACTGGGTGTTGTAGGGGTCGCCCTGGCCGGCCGGGTCGTAGCCGCCGCCGTACACCTCGGCGTACTGCCCGCCGGGCTGCTGGGCGGCCGCGTACTGCTCGGTGCCGGGGGCCTGCCAGCCGGCCGCGGCCGGGGTCTGCTCCGGCCAGGTCTGCTGCTGCGGGACGTCCTCGCGGTACCAGGCGATGTCCCCGCCGTCGGGGTCGTGGGCGAAGCCCGCCGCCACCGCCTCGGCCCGCTCCTTGGCCTCCTGGGCCTGGTCGGCGGCGGCCAGGTAGGCGCCCAGCTCGTCGATGGGCCGCTTGCCGAGCAGCTTGTCCCGGCCCTTGCCGACCGCCTCCAGGGTGGCGCCGAGCACGTTCTCCAGGGTGGCGAGCTTCACGTCGACGTACTCGTCGACCTCGGGGCTCGGGCTGATCCGCTGCGGGCGGAACTCCTCGCCGTCGCTCTCGCCCTCGGGCTCGGCCTCGAAGACGCTGGAGTCGCCGCGCAGCTTGGTGCGGCCGCGGCCGACGGCGCCGAGCGTCTTGGTCAGCACGACCTCGAAGTTGGCGAGCTTGCTGTCCACGTAGTCGTCGGCCTCGGCCAGCTTGGCGTCGACCTCGGCACGCGCCTCGGCGAGGATCCGGTCGGCCTGCGCCTGGGCCTGGCGGACCACCTCGGTGTCCGAGATCAGCGAGCCGCGCTCGGCGTGCGCGCCCTGGATGATCCGGTCCGCCTCGGCCTGGGCCCCGGCCACCACCTGCTCGTGGTCGGCCATCACCGACTGGGCCTGGGCGAGTTCGGCGGGCAGCGCCGACCTGAGGTCGTTGAGCAGGCCGATCAGCTCGGCCCGGTTCACCACGCAGGAGGCCGACATCGGCATCGAGCGGGCGTTCTCGACCGCCGCCACGATCTCGTCGACCTTGTTCTGCACGTCCACGGGGCTTCGTCTTTCCGTGTGCCGCCGACGGTCCGGCGGAGGCAGGCCCGACGCGGTGAACCTCACCGCGGGGCAGGGATACAGACTGTACGGCCACTGCCCAGCGGGGTCACAACGCCTGAGCCGAACCGGTCTCCGGGGAAACGGACATGACGTGACGAACCGGCAGGAACCGACAGGCAGTGGACTACTGCGCCGCCTTGCGCTCCGCGATCCGTTCGACCAGCCGGCCGTGCACCGTCTCCGGCAGCAGGTGCGAGACGTCGCCCCCGTACGAGGCGACCTCCTTGACCAGCGTCGAGGAGAGGAAGCTGTACGTCGGCGAGGTCGGCACGAACAGCGTCTCCACCCCGGTCAGGCCGTGGTTCATCTGGGCCATCTGGAGCTCGTAGTCGAAGTCGCTGACCGCGCGCAGGCCCTTGATGATCGCGGGGATGCCGCGCTCCCGGCAGTAGTCCACCAGCAGGCCGTGGTGCGACTCGACCACCACGTTCCCGAAGCCGGCGGTGACCTCCTCGATCAGGCCGATCCGCTCCTCGACGGTGAACATGCCCTGCTTGTTCCGGTTGATCAGGACCGCGACATGCACCACGTCGTACAGCTTCGAGGCCCGCTCGATGATGTCGAGGTGGCCGTTGGTGATCGGGTCGAACGAACCGGGACAGACGGCTCGGCGCATGGCGTGTGTGCTCCCTCGTGGGGTGACGGCTGCTGCGGGCCGCGGCCCGCTACTCCTGCTCGCCGGCCGCGGCGGCGGCGCGACCGTACCAGAGCGTGCCCTCGCCGTAACGGCGGGAGCGCAGCTCCTCGAAACCCTCGGGCCAGGCGAACCCGCCGCCGCGGGTGCTGCGCTCCACGGTGACGAGCGTGTCCTCCGCGAGCCAGCCCCCGGCCAGGAGTGTGATCAGCATCTCGCGGACCTCCTCGTCGGTGACCGCGTACGGCGGGTCGAGGAAGACCAGGTCGTACGGGCTCTGCGGGGGCGGGCCGACGATCACCTTCTCCGCCTTGGCGGCCCGCACCTCGGCCCCCGGCAGGCCGATCGTCCGGACGTTCTCCCGGATCACCCGGGCCGCCTGGGCGTCCGCCTCGACCAGCAGGACGTGCTCGGCGCCGCGCGACAGCGCCTCCAGCCCGACCGCGCCGGATCCGCCGAACAGGTCGAGCATCCGGACCCCGTGCAGGGTGCCGCGCAGCGCCTCCAGGGTGGAGAACATCGCCTCACGGGCCTTGTCGGAGGTCGGGCGGGTGCCCCGGCCGGGCGGTACGGCCAGCCGGCGGCCGCCGGCCGCCCCGGCGATCACGCGGGTCATGGTGGTGGGAGGTCCTTTCGTCGCTGCCCGACCACGCTATCCCGATCACCGCACCGCGCTCACGCCGGAGGACCCAGTGCTCGCGCCGGACGGGCGCGCGCTCACGCCGGACGGCCGCGGGGCCGCGGGGGGTACCCCCCCCGGGC
>NZ_JBHVET010000207.1:0-11683 GCF_042802135.1 Kitasatospora sp. NPDC057512 | reverse complement strand
CTATTCCCACCTGTGCGGCCAGGCCCTCTCCCCGGCCGCGTCGGCCCCGCGCTCGCGGGGGTTGCTCCTTGCCGGGGTGGCCCGGGAAGGGCGGTGCGGGGTCGGCCCCGCGCTCGCGGGGGTTGCTCCGGGCAGTGCAGGATGCGGAGTTGAGGGCTCGGGTCGGCCCCGCGCTCGCGGGGGTTGCTCCGTTGCTCAAGACCGCCAGCCCGGCCCGTCGATGTCGGCCCCGCGCTCGCGGGGGTTACTCCGTGGCTCCCGGGCGGCGCGGGTACACCCAGCAGTCGGCCCCGTGCTCGCGGGCGTTGCTCCGACTTTCCTTGGCTGAGGATGTTGCCGTTGCCGTCGGCCCCGCGCTCGCGGGGGTTACTCCCTTGCCTTACAGGCACGCGCAGAAAGGGGCCTTCGGCGTACGTCGGCAGGCGGGCGTAGGGATCGCAACGCAGGCTCTCGGAAGTTACCGGGCCAGAGCGCGCGTTGGCGCCGGGCGGCGTCCGTACGGAGGGGGGTTCCGTGCGGACGGCGGCCGGCGTCGGGGGCGGGGTGGCTCAGGGGGTGGGGTGGGCGAGGGTGGTGAGGTGCTCCGCCATGGCGGTCGGGCTGGGCATCGCCGCGATTTCGGTGCTGACCTCGCGGGCGGCGCCCGTCAGGGCCTCGTCGGTGAGGAGGCGGTGGAGCAGGGCCGGGGTGATCTCCTCGGCGGTCGCGCTGAGGCCTGCGCCGCGCTCGTGGACCGCGGCCGCGGTGATGAAGCGGTCCGAGCCATCGGGCAGGACCAGCTGGGGGATGCCCGCGTCGAGTGCGCCGAGGGCGGTGCTGCTGCCGCCGTGGTGGATGGCGGCCGCGCAGGTCGACAGCAGGGCCCGCCACGGGACCCAGCCGTACGGGCGGACGTTGTCCGGCAGGCTGCCGAGCGTGCCGAGGTCGAGATCGCCGGTGGCCAGCACGAACTCGGCGTCGATGTCGGCGGCTGCCGCGATCACCCGCTCGATCCTGGTGAGGCCGTCGGTCTTGGGCGGGACGGTGCCCAGCGTCACCGCCACGCGCGGGCGGTGGGCGGGTGCGGCCAGCTCGGCGGGGACGTCGCCTTCGCCGTTGTAGGCGACGGGCCGCATCGAGGAGCCGTACCGCTCGTCGCCGGCCATGCTGGGCGGCGCGAGGTCGATGGTGTCCGCCGGGTCGGGCAGCCGGTCGATTCCGTGCCGGGCGAAGGTGTCCGCCATTTCAGCGAGCATCAGCGCGCGCAGCTTCGGGGTGCGGGCGAATCCGAGGTCGTGCTGGACGGCGGGCACGCCGAGGCGGGTCGCCGCGAGCAGGGCCACCGGGAACTGGTACTCGTACACCACCAGGTCCGGCCGCCACTGCGCGGCGAGTTCGACCGTCTCGTCGGCGACCCGGCTGTTGACGTGGGCGGCCAGCGGGACGAAGGCCTCGCGGTCGGCCGAGTTGCTCTCGACCACCCGTTGCATCAGGTCGGGCCGCCGGGTGCGGCCGGCGTCCCTGATCTCCTTGCGCCAGTCGACCCCGGGCGCGATGGGCAGGTACGGCAGCCCGGACGCGGCGACCCCTTCGCCGCCGTCCATCGAGGCCACCGCGACCTCGTGGCCGACCTCGCGCATCGCCCTGGCCAGTGGGACCAGCGGGAAGAGGTGGCCCAGGCCGGGTGCGCCGGCGAACAGTACACGCATGATGGAACCTCGGTGGAAGGGAAGGGAAGGGAAGCGGAGGGAGGAGGGAGGAAAAACAGGAGGGGGGTCAGGAGGCGGCCCGGTGCAGGGCGGCTTCCATGCCGTTCAGCACGGCGTTGCAGTCGCGCTGCAGAGTCGCGGCGTCGACGGCGCTGAGCAGGTAGACCCCGAGCCAGTTGCGTGAGCCGGCGGACGGGTCGAAGGCGGGGACGGGCCGGCCGGCGGGCATCGCGAAGGCGGGGACGGCCTCGATGGTGCTGCCCGGGGAGAGCAGGCTCTGCCAGTCGACGGCCTCCGGGTTCCAGACCGGGGTGCTCTGCCAGGGCACGCCCGACGCGTCGGCCGGGACGACGGCCAGCGACGCGGCGGCCCGGATCCCCGTGGTGGGCATGGCCTCGGGGTAGTCGACGCGCTCGCCGAGCAGCTGCCGGACCAGCATGCCGATCGGGTCGAGTCCGAAGACCTCGTGGACCTGCCTGGTGGTCAGCAGGCCGCCGAACCTGGCCGCGGTCTCGATGACGACCAGTTCGCCGTCCTTCATCAGCTTCAGCTCGGTGTGGGTGCCGCAGTTCTCCAGCCCGAGCGCGTCGACGGCCTGCCGGGAGACCTCCTCGATCCGGCGCTGGATCGGCACCGCCATGACGGAGGGCGAGGTGCTGGCCACCTCGACGAAGGACGGTACGGTCGGCAGCTTGGCGGTGATGGCCAGGGGGCGGTAGACGCCGTCCGCGACGATCCCCTCCACGCTGACGTAGTCGCCGTAGCCGGGCTCCTCGTACCAGCCCTCGGTGGAGCCCTGGGCGATCTCCTCGACCAGGCGGTCGTGGTCGGTGTCGGCGGCGTACAGCTCGTTCATGCCGACCCGGCTGCCGGCCTGGAGCCCGCGCTCGATCTCGGCCCATGCCGGGGCGGCGTCCTCGGGCGAGTCCAGCACGATCTGGGCGACCGAACCGGCGCCCCAGGCCGGCTTGAGCAGCAGCGGGGGTGTGAACTCGGCCAGCGCGGCGTCCAGGTCCGCGAGGCTGTCGACCCGGCGGAACGCGGGGATCGGCACTCCGGCGGCGGCCCAGGCCTCGCG
The DNA here is from genome assembly GCF_042802135.1 of Kitasatospora sp. NPDC057512. Classification (NCBI taxonomy): domain Bacteria; kingdom Bacillati; phylum Actinomycetota; class Actinomycetes; order Kitasatosporales; family Streptomycetaceae; genus Kitasatospora; species Kitasatospora sp. NPDC057512. The sequence continues at coordinate 8,917 of NZ_JBHVET010000207.1, read as the reverse complement.
CATCAGCCGCTTGTCCCTGGCGCGGACGATCCCCTCGCCCGGGCCGGCCAGGTTGAGGCGGATCGCGGCCTGGGCGACGGCCAGGACCGCGAACTCCGAGAGGGTCAGCACCGCGTCGGCCCCGATGGCCTTCGCGTACTCCACGATCAGCTCGACCAGGTCGTCTCCGCGCGGCGCCTCGGGCACCAGCTCGATGCTGGTGCAGCTGGGCCGCCACACGTCCTCCCCGGACGCGGGCAGCGGCGCCAGGGCGAGGACGTGCAGCTCCCCGCAGGCGGCGATGCGCGGGAACGCGTACTCCAGCGGGGCGCCGCCCTTGACGTAGACGTACAGAATCCGGTTCAACGTACTTGCTCCTGACGGAAGTTCACTCGTAGGCGGCAGCGAGAAAGGGCGCGGAAGGACGCACGGGCGCGGGAGGGCACACGGGCCCCGGTCGCGCGCGGGCCCGTGCGGTGTCCCGACGGTGTCAACCGGCAGCGTCAGCCGGCGGTGTGGAAGGGGCGCAGCTGCAGCAGGCTGATCTGGTCACCCTCGATCGCCCACTCGATGTCGACCGGGGTTCCGTACGTCTCGTCGGGCGAGAAGTGCGACTGCAACAGCCTGCTGATCAGGGCCAGTCGGCGTACGAGGTCCTTGGTCCCGGCGTCCAGGTCGGTGGCGGCGGTGCCGAGCGAGACGGTGCGGCTGCCGCCTTCCATGGTATTGCACAGGTACTGGAGCGGGGCGCCCCGGCCGGAGACCACGTCGGTCACCGAGCGCGGCGAGATGTTGAGGTAGACGTTGCGGAAGTCCTGTGGGCTCAGCGGGTTGCAGGTGACCAGGACGCCGCCGACGGTGGCTCCGACCTGCTCCTGGACGATCACGGCCATCCGGCAATGGTCCAGGGGGATGCCCGCCTGGCGCCGCAGCAGGACCGCGCGGGGCGAGAACAGCGAGGCCCAGACCTCGCGGACCGCGTCGAGGACGGCGTCCGTGCCGCTGACGTCGGCCACCGACTCGTAGAGTCCGGCGGCGGAGAAGCCGGCCAGGTCCTCGGCGTTGGAGGAGCTGCGGACGACCTGGACGCGGGCGCCGTACAGGTGCCGGTCGATCGCGCGGTCGATCTCGGTGCGGATCGGGTCGGGCAGCGGCGTGCTGCGGATCAGCCGCTGGGCTTCGAGACAGAGGGCCTCGATGCGCTCCTCGGTCCGCGAAGTCCCGTCCCGGAGGACGGAGTCCAACCGGTCGACGGCGGTGCGGAGCTCCGCCGAGGAGTCGAGGAAGCGCTGCTGGAGGGAGAACGGCAGCACGATGCCGCGCGGCACCTGGGCGTACTCCTTCACCAGGAGCTGGGCGGCGGCGTCCAGTTCGGTCCCGTCCGCGTCCTCCGGGAGGCCGAGCTGCCGGGCCAGGTAGCGGAGCAGGTTGTCCCGAGGCGGCCGGGGCAGGCTGTAGAAGCCGAGCCAGCGGGGTGAGCCGTGCTGCAGCAGGTGGGTGAGTTCGCCGAGGTTGGCGGCCTTGGTGCCGAACCGGACGTGGTCGCCTTCGCGCAGTTCGGACAGCGGGGTGACCGGTGTGGGCGTGAGGTCGGGCAGGTCCACGGCGACGCGGTCGGCCGGCGGGGTCGGCGGGGCTTCCTCGCGGTCGCCGGGCTGGGCGGCTTCGAGGAGGAGCTCGCCGCCGTCGGCTTCGACCCGGTAGTGCACCCAACATCGGTCGCGCAGCCCGGCGCGGTCGATCCGGTCGACGGCTTCGGTGCTGACGGCGTTGGGGATCCGCCATCCGGCGGCCATCACGTTGATGTGGGAGAGCGGTGTGGTGTGCTCGGTGTGGATGATGCCGGACACCCGGGGGATGTCCTCGGGCACCCGGGGCATCACGACGATGTCGTGCCACTCCAGCGGCTCGGGGTCGGCCCGGTACTCCTCCTCCGAGCCGAACACGCGCAGCCGCCCGTGGGCCGTTCCGGCGTTCAGCGGTACGTACGAGGCCGCGGAGTAGAGCTCGTGGGACAGGACGCGCGGTATCTCGGTCTCCGGTATGCGGGCGAGGTAGCCCTCCTGCTCGTGGCCGGCCGGCTTGAGGACCAGCGGCAGCGACGGGTCGATGTGCTCGCGCACCCGGTGGTAGAAGAACCGGAGCATGTCCTGGGACATGGTGTCGACGTCGACGGTTTCCAGGGACAGGAAGGTGTCGCCCTCGTGGCCGTTTTCCGCGGCGCGGCGGGTGTGGCGGGCGAGGGTGCCGAGATAGAAGCGACGGTCGGGATTCCGGTACACGTCGTCATTGAACGAATCGAGTCCGCGCGCCAGTTCGTCGATCGTCATGCCGAGGATCTCGCACGCGATGTAGCGGACGTGGAGGGTGCCGTCGGCGCTGTCGATGAAGTGGAGCACCGACTCGTCGCGGTCGAGGACGACTTTCACATAGGGATAGCCCCCGACCTGGCCGGCGAGCTTGGAGAACTCCTCCAGAGTGAGCTTTTCGCCGGCGAGGCGGGGCCGCGTGGTCGCGTCGTTGCGATCCGAACGGGTCATGCGCACAGTTCAGCCATTCTTCGTCGTGTACACGATCAGTACACCTGGTGCAGAAGGGTTGGTACGACGGCGCCCACATTGCCATTCGATTTCAATGTTTGACGAATGGTCATGTCACATCAGGCCATCATGGAACGATCCGGCCACGGGAATCCGATAGGGGAATCCGCTCCGCCGCATCAAGCTGTGGTAAAGGTCACAACAAGGAGTGGCCGGTGCTTGGTGGGCGATCGAGCATTTCCGGAATCATTGATTCCTGTACGACCTCAGGAGGGCGCGCACTCTCCGCACACAATCTCCGCACACGCTCCCGCGCGCACTCCCCGCACGCGCGCCCGGCACGTACACCCCGCACCCCGACCGGCCTCGCGGTGCCAGTGGCATGTGCTGCGGAACGGCCCACTCCCGGATGCGGCGAAAGTGCGTAGATCCCTTGTATTTCAAGGGAGTTGACTCATCCCGAGGGGTACGGTGAGGTGGGCATGACGCTCCGGTCGGCGTCGCGTCCCGGGCTCGGGCCCGGGCAGGTCGACCGTGGCTGCCATCGGCGCGAAGGGGGAGCTTCCTGATGGCATACGCGAAGGGTTACGACGTCTCCGACTTCCAGTCGGGCATTCCGGGGGACGCGGAGTTCGTCTTCATCAAGGCCACCGAGGGCGGCCGAACCGGCCAGTCGGGGTACTCCGACAAGCTCGCGGACGCCCGGGCGCGGGGGCTGGTGGTCGGGCACTACCACTTCCTGCACGCGGAGAACCCGGTCGACGGCGAGATCGAGCACTTCTGCCGGGTCGTCGGGCAGGTGCCCGCGGGCGAACTGCTGGTGCTGGACTTCGAGCCGTACGGGCAGTCCGTCGCCGACGGCGACGCGACCGCGGCGAAGAACCAGTGGCTGGCGGCGGTCAAGCAGCGCTACCCGGACCACCTGGTCGGCCTCTACACCAACCGGGACTACTGGTTCCGGACCGACGACAACGCCGGCGACTTCCTGTGGATCGCGGACTACGTGTCCCCGGGCTCGCCGCGCGTCCAGGCCTCCTGGCGCTTCCACCAGTACAGCGACGACCCGCTCGACGCGGACGTCTTCAACGGCTCGCTGGACGAGTTGAGGGCGTGGGCCGGCAGCGGCCAGGCCCCGGCCCCCGACACGCCCGCGCCGACGACGAATCCCACGCCCTCGGTGCCCGACTGGCCGGGGCTGCAACTGGTCAGCCGGGACCAGTGGGGCGCGCAGGCATGGCGCGAGCCCAACGGTTCGATCCCGTACGCCGGTGCGCGCGCCGGGGTGAAGGTGCACTACCTGGGCACCCGGTACGCCTTCGACACCCACGACACCTGCCCGGCCTACGTGCGGCGCCTCCAGGCCTCGCACATGAACGACGACGGCTGGTCCGACATCGGCTACAGCTTCGTGGTCTGCGAGCACGGCTTCGTGTACGAGGGCCGCGGCCTGAACCGGCGCAACAGCGCCAACGGCGACGTCCCGCTCAACGAGGCCCACTACGCGGTCTGCGGGCTGGTCGGCTCCTCCGGGTCGACGGAGCCGACCCCGGAGCAGCTCAACGGGCTGCGGGACGCGATCGAGTACTGCGAGCAGCAGGGCCCGGCGGGCCCGGAGATCAAGGGGCACCAGGACGGCTACTCGACCGACTGCCCCGGCCCGGCGCTGTACGCCTGGGTGCAGTCCGGTGCGCCGCGCCCGTCCGGGACGGTGGTCACCCCGCCGTCCCAGCCCGCGCCGCAGCCCGACCCGACGCCGGCCCGCTACCAGAGCAGCGTCGGCGGCCTGTCGTACGGCTACGGCGCGCACGGCCCGCAGGTCACCATCGTCGGCGAGGCGCTGGTGGCGGCGAACTTCGGCTCGCACTACACCCAGGGCCCCGGCCCGGACTGGACCGACGCCGACACCCTCAACTACGCCGACTACCAGCGCAGTCTGGGGTACTCGGGCGGGGACGCGGACGGCGTGCCCGGCGAGGCCTCGCTGCGCCGACTGCTGGGCGGGGCGGTCCCGCTGGCCGAGGTGTCGAAGTCCCGGGTGGTCGCGGCCGCCCGCCAGGACCCGGACGCGGCCCAGGGCGCCACCACGCACCCGGACGACGTGTACACGGTGGAGCAGGCGCTCCGCGCCGAGGGGCTGCTCGACGGGCAGTGGGTCGACGGCTCGTTCGGGACCAGGACCATCGACGCCTACGCCGCCCTGCAGCGCCGGTACGGGTACAGCGGGCAGCAGGCGGACGGCATCCCCGGCATCGACTCGCTGACGCGGCTCGGCCAGGCGCACGGCTTCACGGTCACCGGCTGACCAACGAACGCTGGCTGATCCACAGTCACCGGCCGATGTCGTCCGAGGAGGATCGATGTACCCGATCGCCCTGTCCCTGTGGCGCACCTGTGTGCCCTACATCGTGGCGTTCCTGGTGGTGCAGGCGGCGCGGCTCGGCCTCCACCTGGACAACGCCTCCGTCACCTCCGCCCTGGTCACCGGCTTCGGTACGGCCTACTACGCGGTGTTCCGCTTCCTGGAGCACCGGTTCGGCACGACGTGGGGCTGGTTCCTGGGGGCCGCCCGTCCGCCGTCCTACCAGCCGCCGGCGGCCACCCCGCCGGCGGCCGTGAAGACGCCAACGGCCGCGCCGACCACGGCGGCAGCCGCACCGACCACGCCAACCACCACACCAGCCGCACCGACACCGACGGACCCGACCACGCCGCCGACAACGGCCCGCCCCGACTACCGGAATCTGCCCGAAGGCGGCTGACCGGTCGAACGGGAGACCGATACGGGGTTGCGGAATTCCCTGCTCCGCAACCCCACGAAATAGGCGCAGTAATACAATTAAGTTTCTCAGTTCAGGTCTTGACGAATAGTCACCCGATTATGAAACTGAGCCTGCCACCACTGCATCGGGCGCCCTCGGTCCCTTGATGCACGAAGTGAACGGAGGGGGAATTTGCCGACGATACCGACCTACCCCGGCGTCTACATCGAAGAGCTTCCCAGCAGCGTCCGTACCATCACCGCGGTGAGCACCTCGGTGACCGCCTTCGTCGGGGCCACCCGGCGCGGCCCGCTCGACCAGCCGGTCACCATCACCAGCTTCGCGGACTTCGAACGCCGTTTCGGCGGGCTCGCGGCGCAGAGCCCGGTCAGCTACGCCGTCCAGCAGTTCTTCCTGAACGGGGGCTCGGTCGCGGTCGTCGTCCGGGTCGCGGCGGCCGGCACCGGCGCCGCCGCGGCCGCCACGCTCACCTCGACGCAGACCTCCACCGCGACCCCGGTCCTGGACGTCACGGCCGTCGAGCCGGGGCTCTGGGGCGGGACGCTGCGGGTCGCCGTGGACTACCGGACGCCCACTCCCGGCGACACGTTCAACCTCCAGGTGTTCGACACCTCGGGCGCGGTCCGGGAGTCCTTCACGGACCTGTCGGTCCAGGACGGCAGCCCCCGGTTCGCCGAGACGGTGGTGAACAGCGGCTCGGCGGTGGTCCGGGTGAAGGTCCGGGCGGCGAGCCGGCCGGACCCGGTGGGCACCGTGTCCAAGCCGTTCGCGGCCACCCTGCCCGACCTCACCCACGAGGTCCAGGTGAAGATCGGCGACGTGACGCGGACGGTCAGGATCCACGACCCGGCCGCGGACGGCGCCGCGCCGACCACCGTCACCGAACTCGCCCTGCTGCTCGAACGCAAGCTCCGCGCGCTGCCCGACGCCCCGGGCAGGCGGGTCTTCGCGGGCACCCGGGTGACGGCGTTCGGCCGGCAGCTCCAGACCGTCGCCGGCTCCACCGACCCGGCCGACGTGGTCCGCTTCCTCGGCGAGGCGGCCAACAACCTCGGCCTGGAGGGCTCGGTCAGCCCGCCGGTCTTCGCGCTCGCCGGCGGCCAGGACGGCGGGGCCCCCGGGCTGACCGACCTGATCGGCAGCGAGGCGGGCAAGACCGGCATCCAGGCGCTGCGCGACGTGCAGGACGTCAACCTGCTGGTGCTGCCCGAACTGGCCGGATACGTCGACGTGGACGACGCCGTCACGGTTGTCTCGGCCGCCCAGGCGCTCTGCGTGGAGAAGCGGATGTTCCTGATCGTCGACTCGCCGCAGGCGTGGACGACGCTGGACGCCGCCCGGGCCGGCCTGTCCGCCTTCGACTCGGTGCGCGGCGACCACGCGGCGCTGTACTTCCCGCACCTGGAGCTGGTCGACCCGCTCACCGGCCGGCTGCGCGCCTTCCCGCCGTCCGGCACCGTCGCCGGGGTGATCGCGCGCACCGACGGCCAGCGGGGCGTGTGGAAGGCCCCGGCGGGCACCGAGGCCGGACTGCCCGGGGTGCGCGCCCTGACCGTTCCGATGACGGACCGGGAGAACGGCCTGCTGAACCCGCTCGCGGTGAACTGCCTGCGGACGTTCCCCGTGGTGGGCCCCGTGGTGTGGGGGGCCAGGACCCTGGCCGGCGCCGACGTGCTCGGCTCGCAGTGGAAGTACGTGCCGGTGCGGCGCCTCGCGCTGATGCTGGAGGAGAGCCTCTACCGCGGGACGAAGTGGGTCGTGTTCGAGCCCAACGACGAGCGGCTGTGGGCGCAGATCCGGCTGAACGTGGGCACGTTCCTGCACTCGCTGTTCCAGCAGGGCGCGTTCCAGGGCACGTCCGCGCGCTCGGCCTACTTCGTCAAGTGCGACCGGGACACCACCACGCAGGACGACGTCAACCGCGGCGTGGTGAACGTCGTGGTCGGATTCGCGCCGCTCAAGCCCGCGGAATTCGTGATCGTCAAAATCGAGCAACTCGCCGGACAGTTCGAGGTTTAGGATCTCCATGGTCGAGTTCACCGTCAATCCGCACCGGTTCGATCCGTACAAGAACTTCAAGTTCCTGGTCGTCTGGGACGGACGGGTCGTCGCCGGAATCAGCAAGATCAGCCCGCTCAAGCGCACCACCGAGGTGGTGAAGCACCGCAGCGGGGGCGATCCGAGCGCGCCGCGCAAGTCACCGGGCCGCACCGACTTCGAGGCGGTCACCCTGGAGCGCGGGGTCACCCACGACCCGGAGTTCGACCGCTGGGCCAACAAGGTCTGGATGGTCGGCGCGGGCCGCGGGGCGGAGGTCTCGCTCCGGGACTTCCGCAAGGACCTGGTGATCCAGGTGCTCAACGAGGCCGGCCAGGTGGCGGTCGCCCACAAGCTGTACCGGGCCTGGCCGAGCGAGTACCAGGTGCTCGGCGAACTGGACGCCAACGCCAACGCGGTGGCGATCCAGAGCCTCAAGCTGGAGGTCGAGGGCTGGGAACGGGACGAGGAGACGCCCGAGCCGGAAGAGCCCTCGTTCCAGCAGCCGGCCTGAGGGGCCGGAGAGCGATGGAACTCGCGGGGGAGGCGGCCCTGTTGGCCACCTGGGAGGCCGGGGTGGCGGCCGGCCGCAGCGGGCGGGCCCTGCTGCTGCACGCCGTCGCCCGGCCCGCCGCCAGGCCGGAGGAGCTGCTGGCCGTACCGGTCGGCGAGCGGGACGCCGAACTGTTCGGCCTGCGCGGCGAGTTGTTCGGCGAACAGCTCACCGTACGGGTGGGCTGCCCGGGCTGCGCCGAGGAGATGGAGTTCGACTTCGACGCCGGACAGGTGGTCGGAGCCGGACAGGTGGCCGGTGCCGGCCGAGCGGAGGCCGGGCCGCTGCGGGTGGAGTCGGACGGCTGGCGGGTCGGCTTCCGGCTGCCCACCACCGGCGACCTGGCCGCCGCCGAACAGGCCCCCGCGGGCGAGGCCAGGACCGTCCTGCTGGAGCGGTGCGTCCTGAGCGCCGAGCACGACGGGGAGCCGGTGCCCGCCCGGCGGCTCCCCGAGCCGGTCCAGCGGCGGGTGGCCGAGGCCGCCGCCGCGGCCGACCCCTGCGCGGACGTCCGACTGAACCTCGGCTGCCCCGAGTGCGGCCGGCAGGCCCTCGCCGAACTGGACATCGCCTCCTACCTCTGGGAGGAGCTGGACGCCTGGGCCCGCGCGACCCTGCTCGACGTCCACCTGCTGGCCACCGCCTACGGCTGGAGCGAGCCGGAGGTCCTGGCGCTCAGCCCGCTGCGGCGCCGCTACTACCTGGAGCTGTGCGCAGATGCCTGACTACTTCGACCGCCTGGTCGCGAAGGGCGGGCCCGGCGGGGACGCCGTTCGCGTCCGGCCGCGCCTGCCGGGGCCGTTCGAACGGATCGAGACGCTCGGGGCCGCGCCGCCGGCCGTCGAGGAGGCGGCAGCGTCGGGTCGGGAGGCCGGGCAGCCCGTGCCCGCGCCGCTCCCCCGGCCGTCGGTGGCACCGCGTCCGCTGCCGTCCGAGGGGACGCTCCGGCCCGCACTCCGTGAGGCGCCACCGGCTCCTTCGGCCGCGCTCCCGCTGCCGCGCACGCCGCTGCTCGTCACGCCCTCGCT
>NZ_JBHVET010000206.1:0-11721 GCF_042802135.1 Kitasatospora sp. NPDC057512 | reverse complement strand
GGCCTGGTTCGGGTCGCCCTTGATCAGCGCGAACGGGGCGCCGTTCGGGTCCGCGACCCACGCGATCCGGCCGACGTTCTTCACGTTCTCGGGCCCCATCAGCACCGAGCCGCCGGCCGCCGTCGCCTTGGCCACCCGCGCGTCCACGTCCGCGGTCGCGAAGTACGGCGTCCAGGCGGAGGGCTGCGCCGGGGACATGGTCGGCGCGATGCCGCCGAAGCTGGTGGCCCGCTGGTCGCCCTCGGCGGTGGAGACCACCCGGTAGCTCATGCCCGGCGACGGCTCGAAGTTCTCCATCCGCCAGCCGAACAGCTTCTCGTAGTAGGCGAAGGCGACGTCCGGGGCGGAGGTGTGCAGCTCGGCCCAGACCAGGGCGCCCTCCTCGGACACCGCGTCCAGCCCCGTGGTGTTCCCGGCCTGCCAGACGGCGAAGTCGGCGCCCTGCGGATCGGTGAGCGCGGCGAACCTCCCCTCCTGCATGACGTCCGACGGCGGCACGCGGACGGTGGCGCCGGTCTGCTCGGCCGCCTTGGTGGTGGCGTCTGCGTCGGCGGTGCGGAAGTACGTCGTCCACGCGGACCGCGCGCCCTGGTCGAGGTTGCCGATGGCGCCGACGGTCCTGCCGTCCAGCTGGACGAACCCGTAGCCGCCGGTCCCGGGGATCTCCAGGAACGTCCAGCCGAACACCTTGTTGTAGAACGCGGCGGTGGCGGGGATGTCCGGGCTGCCCAGGTCGATCCAGCAGGGCGAGCCGATGGGGAAGTCGGTGGTGAGCATGTGCGGGGTGCCCTTCGACGGAGGGGACGGCCGGGCTTGCCCGGATCGGACCCCGGCCACCTGCGAGTCTGCACCCGGGGTCTGACATCCGCAGCCGGGGGAGGCCGCCGGCTCCCGCTCCTCCGCTACTTCGGGGGCAGCGGCAGGACGTGGCGGAGGGCTTCGAGGGCGTCGGGGTCGCCGTCGACGGCGAGGGTGGTCCGGGCGCCGCGGCCGTAGGTGAAGAGGACGAGCTCGGCGGGTTCGCCGGTGAGGCGGACGGTGGGGGAGCCGGCGGGGCCGACGGTGAGGGAACGGCCGTCGGGGTGGACGAGCGCCAGTCGGACGGGGGAGCGGCGGCCGGCCTCCAGGCGGGCGATCATGGGGAGGCGGCGCCAGAGGGCCTCGGCGCGGCCGGGCGGGACGGGCTGCGGGGTCCAGTCGTCGGCCGCGCGCAGCACGTCCTCGGCGTGGACGAAGTACTCGACGGTGTTCGCCGCCTCGTCGGCGCCGGGCAGGGCGAACGGCGAGTAGACCGGCGGCCCGGCCCGGAACAGCCGCACCAGCTCCTCGTACGGCCGCTCGGCGTACCCGTCCTGCACCCGCCGCGTCCACCCGGCCAGCGCCCCGACCCGGATACCGGCCGCGGCATCAGGCCGCCGCTCCCGGATCACCAGGTGCGCGGCCAGGTCCCGGGTCGTCCACCCCTCACAGAGAGTGGGGGCGTTCGGCCCGGCGGCGGTGAGGAGTCGGGCGAGCCGGTGGCGTTCGGCGAGGGCGTGGTTCGACATGCCGTCAGCCTATGGGCTCAGTTGCCCACCGGGCCCGGTCCGCTTGGACGAGTTCGGGTCGCCCAACCTGATGCCCCACCCCGGGCGAACAGGGCAGCACGCATCGCCGATGCATCGTCTGGCGAAGCCGCCACGCCGACGACCGGCGCCTGAGCGCGGTCGTCGACCGGGCCGACACTGCCTGATCCGGCGCTACACGCCGGTAGTGCCGTCGACGCGTTCCCGCACCAGGTCGGCGTGGCCGTTGTGGCGGGCGTACTCCTCGATCATGTGGACGTAGATCCAGCGAAGGTTGACGTCCTGCTCCATGAAGCGCCCCGTATCGGTCAGGGCACGGTCGGCACAGTTCTCACGGGCGCGGGCGATCTCCGCGTGCCAGGTGGCGAGGGCGTCGCTCAGGGTGGCGCCCTCAGCCACATCGAAACCACCGTCGGGACCATCCGGGTCGGCCTGCGGGTCGTAGATGGGCGGAGCCTGTTCGCCGGCGAACACGCGACGGAACCAGTTCCGCTCAACCTCCGCCATGTGCTGGACGAGGCCGGTCAACGTGAAGCCGGACGGCGGCACGGACGCCGCGGCGGCCTGCTCGTCGTCCAGCCCCTCGCACTTCATGGCCAGTGTGGTGCGGTGAAAGTCAAGCCAACTTTCAAGCGTCGTACGCTCGTCGGCGTTCAGGGGCGGCATGGGGCGATCGATGGCACTCATCGGTTGATTATCGCCAGTGTCCGGAGCCGTCGACAGGCGGGGCCTCACGACACCTCACTACAGGGCGACCGTGGACTGATGCGGCACTGGGCAGTCCGGTTGACTCCTTCGATGAAGCCGGTCATGCGCTGTGCGTAGGCGTCCGGGTGGCCGAGGTGGGGGACGTGCCCGGCTCGGGGGCGGGCAGTGGCCAGTCGGGGTGGGCGAGGTGCCGGCGCAGGGCGTCGAGGCGGGCGAGGTGGTGGTCGAGGGTGGCGTTGACGGTGCTCGTGGTCGCGGCCACTCGTGTTTCGAGGTCGTGGATCCGGTCCAGGAGGTCCTGCCAGCGCCTTTCGGTGGCGGCGACAGGGTCAGGCGCGGCGTCGGTCGCTGTCATCGCGGAGCTGGGTGGTGTGGTGGGTGAGCGCGTCGAGGCGGGTGGCGAGGTCGTCCTGGTCGGCGCCGAGGTGGGGGCGGACGGCGGCGAGAGGCGCTATCAGGTCGGCGGGGTCGGTGGCGCCGAGGGCGGCGGTCAGGGCGGCCTGGGCGGGACGGGCGCCGGGAGCGAGTGCGGCCGTGGTGATCCGGGCGGCGAGGACCCGCAGCTCGGCGGCGTGGTCGCGGGCCCAGACGGTGACCGATCGGTCGGCGGCCCGCCGGTCGCGGACGGCCTTGACCCGTTCGGCACCGGTGCCGGACCGCGAAGCGTCGGCGGTGGCGGGCTTGAGGCGCAGGTAGCGGTTCTCGGCGGCCTGGCGGCTGGCCACGCCCATCGGCTGGGCGAGGTCGGCCCAGGTGGCGCCGGCCTCCCGGGCGCTCTCCACCAGGCCGGCTTCCCAGCCGGCGAGCCGGCCGCGCAGCTCGCGCAGCAGGACCAGTGCAGCCAGGGCCTGCTCGGGGCCACTGTGCTCGTCAGGGGCGGTCGGGGGCTGGGACGCGGGGTTCTGGGCGGTGCGGACGGCGTCGTCGATGGCGGCCAGCGCCGTCGCGGCCGCCAGGAACGAGGCGGGCCCGACCGGCGGGGAGGCGTCGGGGGCGGCTCTGCGGGACTTCTCGCTCATGCCGTCACTCTATAGGCGACACGGCAACTTGTCATCGGATGGATGACGCGCTAGAAAGGAGTCAGGTGAAGCGCACTGGCACCCATTCGATCCATGGAGGTGTTTCGCAATGCTGCTGCGCACTGACCCGTTCCGCGAGCTGGACCGGCTGACCCAGCAGTTCCTCAACACGACCGGCACCTGGTCGCGTCCGACGCCGATGCCGCTGGACGCCTACCGGACCGGCGACGAGTACGTGATCTGCTTCGACCTGCCGGGGGTCGACCCGGAGGCGATCGACATCGACGTCGAGCGGAACATGGTGACCGTCAAGGCCGAGCGCCGCCCGCGCCAGGAAGGCGAGGGCGTCAAGTGGGAGCTGTCCGAGCGCCCCCTCGGCGTGTTCTCCCGCCAGGTCATGCTCTCCGACACCCTCGACCCCGCCGGGATCACCGCCGACTACGACGCCGGCGTGCTGACCCTGAAGATCCCGGTCGCCGAGAAGGCCAAGCCCCGCAAGGTCGCGATCAGCCACAGCGGAAGCCGCAAGCAGATTCAGGCCTGACCCGTTCCCCCGATGCCGTTCCGGCCGCCCCCGATCTCTCCCCCTCGATCGAAAGGGGCGGCCGGAACACCCCTCGACCGCCGGGCCGGCCCCGTCCGGACCGGCCTCCCCGCACACGACGCGGAAACGCCATGAACGGCCAGAGCAACCAGTCCTTCGTCGTGCGAGCGAACGGCGAGATCGACCTCGACGCCGCACCCTCGCTGCGCCGTGCTCTGGCCACCGCGCTCGAGTCACACCGGGAGGTGGTGCTGGATCTGTCGGAGGTGACGTTCATGGACTGCGCGGGCCTGGGCGCCCTGGTCCGGGCCCGCAACCAGGCCGACCGGTACGGTGCCCGCCTGGTCCTGCGCGGGGCCGGCCGCCGCGTGATGCGGCTGCTCAAGCTGACCGGTCTGCACCGGCGCCTGGCCGTCGAGCCTTGAGGCCGCCCGGGCGCGTCGGGCCTCGGGACGGCGTCGGGCCTTGGGACCGCGTCGGGCCTCGGGACGGAGGGAGAACCGCGATGACGCTTCGATGGGAGGCGTTCCTGGAGGAGGTCCGGGAACGTGGTGAGTACGACAGCCCGCAGGAGGCCGAGCGGGCCGCCCGGGTGGTCCTGGCCCTGCTCGGCGCCCATCTGGTCGGCGAGGTGCGGGCCGAACTGGCCGCCCGACTGCCCGAGACCATGGCCCTGATCCTGCTCAACCCGCTGCAGACCGCCGAGCCCCTCAACGCCGAGCGGTTCGTGCGCGCGACCGCGGCCTGGATCGAGGGCGCCACCGAGGCCACGGCCCTGTGGGACATCGGCGCCGTCCTGTCCACGGTGGCCGACGCCGCCGGCGACGACCTCATGGACCAGGTCCTGCTCCAGCTGCCGCCCGGCTACGACCTGCTGTTCGGCCGCCCGACCGCAGGGACACGACCCTGACCCCGACCACCCCTCACGCGCCGCCGGCCCGCCCGGCGGCCGGCCCCTGGAAGGCTCCACGGTCATGACCCGCTACCGCCACCTCCTCCAGCACGTCCGCAACCTCGGCCGATACACCACCGACGAGGAAGCCGAACGGGTCCTCGACGCCGTCCTGGCCCTCCTCGGCTCCCAGCTCACCGGCGACGAACGCTGCGACCTCGCCGCAGTCCTGCCCGAACGGGCTCGCGCCGTCCTCGCCGCCCAGATCCCCCTCCCGTCGCCCGTCACCGCCCCCGCCTTCGTCGAAAGCCTCGCCCACACCCTGGGCACCAGCCTCACTGCCGCCCGCTGGGACGCCTCCTCCGTCCTGGCCGCCCTCACCACCCTCACCGACGACGACCTCACCGACCGCCTCCTCGCCCAGCTGCCCCGCGGCTACGCCCTGCTGTTCGGCCGCGCGGACCTGGCCGCCGTCGCCTGAAGCAGCGGGAGCGCTCCGCGCTGCCCTGGCAGGCATCGAACCGCACACCGGAAGAGGCGAGGTGACCGATGGACAGGCCCCAGCGCCACGCGGTCACCCGGCCCGCCCGGCCGGCATGGGCCTCCCGAGCTCGTCGTTCACCTCACCGGCGCGTACACCGCTGCCGGGGGACCGGTGTACGCAGACCAGGTGGGCGCATTCCGGGCGGCGATCGAAGGAGATGCGGCCCGGCCGCTCACCATGCTCGGCCGGTCTGCCGGTACTGCTCGACAGGGATGGGCTCGACGCCGGCAGCCATGCGTGCGGTGAACAGGCATTCCGCGCATGGAGGTCTTGGTTCCCACGAGGCTCCTCATGTCCAGGCGCCGACCGACGTCGGCTCGGGCCGGAGCTTGATCCCCGTTGCGATCTCGACCTGGACCGAGAGTTCGGTGAGGGCCTGGGTGAAGCCCGTCGCGGTCGCTCCGTCGTGGGCGGTGAGGGTGAGGGTGCGGTGTTCCGAGCAGCGGATGCCGTCTGCGATCTTGTAGCCGGGGCGGTAGCCGGTGTGCTCCAGCAGCCAGCCGGCGCTGGCCCGCAACTGCCCGTCGCTGTCGGTGTGGACCGGGCAGTCGGCAGCCGACCAACGGGCGGCCTGGGCGGCGGTGACGGGTGGGTTGAGGAAGACCGATCCGGCCTGGCGGGCATCGGGACCGTGGGGGTCGAGGAGGAGTCCACGGCGGTGGCGGTTGGCGAGGATGGCGGTGGCCACCTCGGCCACGGGCGGTCGGGCGCCGATGTGGACGCCGAGTTCGTCGGCGAGCGGCTGGTAGGTGATCGGGGCAGCCGGTGAGCGGGTGAGGTGGAACGTCGCGGTGAGGATGGTCCAGCGGCCCGGGTCGTTCTTGAAGCGGCTGTCGCGGTGGCGGAGGCGGCACGCCTGGGCGGGTAGGGTCCGCAGGCGGCCCATGTCCCAGTCCCAGGCGGTGAGATGGTCGAGGGCGTCGGAGACCTGCTGGCCGTAGGCGCCGGCGTTCTGGACGGGGGCGGCGCCGGTGGTGCCGGGTATGCCGGCCAGGCACTCGATTCCGGCAAGGTGTTCGGCTGCGGCCCACTGGACGAGGTCGGCGAGCGGGTGGCCGGCCTGGACGGTCGCGGCCACCGTGTCGTCGTCCACCCGCTTCACGGTGATGCCCCGGGTGTTCATCACGGCGACGCTGCCTTCGTGGCCGGCGTCGGAGGCGATGACATTGCTGCCGTGGCCGAGGGTGAGGGGCGCGTCCTCCTGCCGGTCGCCGATCGTACGGACCAGTTCGAACCAGTCGTCGGGGTGGGCGACCTGCAGGACGTCGCCGGCCGGGCCGCCGAGCCGCAGAGTGGTGAGGGACGCGAGCGTGGTGCCGGGCACGGGTGGTCCTCCTAGGGTTCGTCGGTGATCGCCTTCAGGGCGAGGGCCCGCAGCGGGGCGAGGCGGGTGCGGTTGTCCTGGTGGTGGTAGACGGCGTTCGTGCAGATGGCCAGGTAGCGGCCGGTGGCCGGGGCGAGGTAGAGGCTGGTCCCGGTGAAGCCGTGGTGGTAGGCGACCCGGCCCTCGTCGGCGAGGATCCAGGCCAGGCCACGGTCGAGGCCCGGTTCGATCGCGGCCTGCGGTTGCATGCTGTGTGCGAGCCAGCGGCCCAGGGGAGCACCGGCAGCGTGCGGGGTCAGCAGATGGGTGGCGAAGGCGGCGAGGTCGGCCGGGGTGGTGAACACCCCGGCGTGGCCGGCGACTCCGCCGAGCAGGGCGGCGTTGTCGTCGTGCGGCATGCCCCACAGCCGGGGGCCGCCGGGCAGGCGCTGCTCGGTCGGGGCGACCCGGACGGAGCGGGGCACCGGTCCGTAGGTCGTGCTGGGCATGCCGAGGTGCTGCCAGAGCTCGGCTGCCAGCTCGTCCAGGCGCCGGCAGCGGTAGTGGGCCAGGGCCAGGCCGAGGAGGATGAAGCCCCGGTTGATGTAGCGGTGACCGGCTCCGGGGTCGGCGATCAGGGCCTCTCCGCAGATCAGTTGGGCCAGCGGTTCGGTGCGGTTGCGGTACTGGTCGAGGCGGGTGTCGGCGCGGAGACCGGAGGTGTGGGCGAGGAGCTGCCGAGGCGTGACCCGGCCGCCGGGGGCGTCGGCCGGGATGTCGGGCAGCAGTTCGCGGATCGGGGTGTCCAGGGTGAAGCCGTCCAAGAGGGAGGTGCCGACGAGCGGCCAGGTGGCCAGGACCTTGGTCAGCGAGGCCACGTCGTACACCGTGTCCGGCCCCGGCCGGGCGTCGTCGCACTCGGGGGCGACGACGCCGGAGGCCAGGTACCCGGGCTCGGTGTCGAACGTGCCGTGGGCGATGACTCCGCCGGGCACGGTGCCGTCAGCGGTCATCAGGTCCAGGCACTCGCGCAGGTCGGCGAGCGCGTTCGGCTTCCACGGCACGGTGT
The DNA here is from genome assembly GCF_042802135.1 of Kitasatospora sp. NPDC057512. Classification (NCBI taxonomy): domain Bacteria; kingdom Bacillati; phylum Actinomycetota; class Actinomycetes; order Kitasatosporales; family Streptomycetaceae; genus Kitasatospora; species Kitasatospora sp. NPDC057512. The sequence continues at coordinate 4,077 of NZ_JBHVET010000206.1, read as the reverse complement.
TGGTCACGGCTACTCCTGGTCGATCGTCAGGTCGGCACCGAGCGCGGCCAACTTCGGCAGCAGGCTGCCGTATCCGCGCCGCAGGTGGTACATCCCTCGGATCGTAGAGGTGCCCTCGGCGGCGAGGGCGGCGATCACGAGAGCGGTCACCGCCCGGATGTCCTCCCCAGCCACGCCGGCGCCGGTGAGGGCGGACCGGCCCCGGACGGTGATGACCGAGCCGGTCGCGTTGACGGCGGCGCCGAACGCGGCCAGGGCCGACAGGTGGGTGTCGCGCTGGGTGTAGATCCGCTCGTCGATGCGGGAGGTGCCCTCGGCCTGGGTGAGGAAGGCGGTCAGCTGTGGCTGCACGTCGGTCGGGAAGCCGGGGTGCGGGCCGGTGGCCATCTGTACCGGCCGAGGCCCGGCCGGGGTGCTGACGGCCGTGCCGCCGTCCAGTGGGTCGAGCTGGATTCCGGCGTCGGCGAACACCGACACCAGCCCGTCCGGGAAGGCGGCCGGCGGGAAGCCGTCCAGGTGGACGGTGCCGCCGGTGATGGCGGCGGCCAGCGCGAGGGTGGCGGCCTCCAGCCGGTCCGGTGGAACGGTGAACACCCCGCCCCGGATGCGGTCGGTGCCGGTGACGTTCAGGGCTGTCCTGCCTCGCCACTCGATGCCGACGCCCGCCTGCGAGAGCAGGGCGGCGGTGTGGGTGACCTCGGGCTCCACACTGGGGTTGAGGATCGCGGAGGTGCCCGGGGTGCGGGCGGCCAGCAGCATCGCGGTGACCGTCGCGCCCAGGCTCGGTCCCCAGGAGCGGGTCTCGGCGTCGGTGATGAACGGCAGCCGCTTGCCGGTGAAGCGGGCCCGCACCCGGCCCCGGCTCACCTCGACCTCGGCCCCGGAGGCTTCCATCGCGGCCAGGTGCCGGTCGATGTAACGGGCGCAGAAGGCGTCCCCGCCGGGGGTGGGGAAGGTGACCTTGCCGGCGCGGGCCAGCAGGGCGCCGCCCATCACCGCGGTGGTGCGGATGCGCCGTCCGAGGTCGTCCGGGATGACGGGGAAGTAGGCGTCGGCCGGTCGGATGGCGAACTCGTCGCCGGTCACGGTGGCGCGGGTGCCGGTGTGGTGCAGGATGTCGGCGACGACCAAGGTATCCAGGATCTCGGGTGCACCGGCCAGGGTGAGCGGGTCGTCGGCGAGGATCGCGGCGGCGTACAGGTGCAGGGCGATGTTCTTGCTGCCCTGGACGGCGGCGGTCCCGGCCAGGCGACGGCCGCCGGTGATCCGCACGGCCCGCTGGTCGGCCGTCGTGGTGTCGGTGGTGGGCATGGTCACCTTCCCTGGCTTCCGGCCGGGAAGAAGCCCCCGACCTGGGTCTTCGGGTAGAGCAGGGTGTGCGCGCCGATCAGGGTGGCGGGCTGGAGCACGGTGCCGGCGGGAACGATCACGCCATCGCCGACCACCGCGCCGAACTTCGTCTGGCCGGTGGCGATTCGCCGGCCGTCGAGGTGAGCGCAGACCTCTTCGGTGGCCGGTTCGGTGACCGGTCCGGTGGTGACCCGCAGGCCGGTGGTGGACACGAACGCGCCGATGTTGACGCCGAGGCCGAGCACGGAGTCCCCGACGAAGCTGGTGTGCTTCATGAAGACCCCGCCGGTCAGCAAGGAGCGGGTGACCTCGGCGCCGAAGCCGATGCGGCAGCCGGGGCCGACGACGGTGTTGTCGCGCACCCGGGCGCCGGCCTCGATCACCGCGCCGGAGCAGACCAGCACCGGGCCGGTGACGAACGCGCCCTCGGCGATGACGGCCCCGGGCGCCACGATCACGTGGCCCCGAACGGTGGCGCCGGGCTCGATGGCCCCGGTGGCCTCCGGCAGCGGGATGTCCAGGTTGCCGGCCAGCAGGTCGGTGACGGCCTTCTTGATGCCGAACACGGTCGGGCAGCGGCTCAGCAGGTGCAGCACCACCGGGTCGGTGATCTGCTCGGTGTCGAAGTAGTACGCGGGGGTGGTGCGGTAGTCGATGCGCTCCAGTTCGGTGTGCAGCGCGGGCGCGTCGGTCAGCCAGTGCATGGCTGGTTATCCTCTCGGGCGAGCGAGTGGAAAAGGGTTGGGGCGTTGTTGCACCCCCGTGTCGGTGGGTGCGACTCGCGCGGATCAGCCGGCGCGATGCTGTGGGCAGACGCAGGCGGGCCAGACCTCGATCCGGGCGACGTACTCGTCGGGGCCCGGGTAGGCGCTGGTCACGCCGGAGTCGTCGTAGCGGGTGCCGTCCTGGGCGATGCTGAACGTGCGGATGGTCAGCCCCGGGCGACGCTCGGTGCGAGAGACCCGGCCTTCTTCGGCGGTTGCGTGCGTCGCGCTATCCGCCAGGGTCGGCGCTTCGGCGGTGTGCTCGGTCGTGGCGTTGTCCATCGGATCCCTCCCACCTCGATCTCACGCTTCGCTGTCGGTTGTGCGCGGACTGCGAAGGCTGTTCAGCATGGCGGCGGGGGATCGGGCATGGATACGACATCGCCGCCGTCATGGCGTCGTCGTCGCCGGAGCTGGTTCGCACGGCAGACGACGTCGTGCGTCATGACCGCCGTCATGGCTGCCGTCATCTGGCTCGTACGGTCTCCGAACGCGTTTCCTGTCGCCGGACCATGGCTATCGTCAGAGCAGACGAATGGGGACGGAGAGGATCCGCAGTGGTCGAAACTCCCACACTCTTACGGGTTTTGACGCTTCAGCGGCACTGGCAGGTCTACGAGACCTTCCGTCTCCGGTTCGAGGCGACGGCGAACTCGGCCGCTGAGCAGGAGCACGACCCCCGGCTCCGGGGCTTGTCGGTCTCCAAGCGGCAGTTCGAGCGCTGGTACGGCGGCGCGGTGAAGACCCGCCCCTACCCGGACCAGTGCCGAGTGCTGGAGGCCATGTTCGGTGTCAGCGTCGTGCAGCTCCTCGCGCCCGCACCGGCCGGCTCCGTATCCGTGCCCGCTGCCGCCTCGTTCGCCGTCCCGCCGCCACGGCCGGTCTCTGTCCTCCTTCCATCCGAGCAGGCAGCGGCACTGCCTGTCGGTGGCCCGTCCAACAGCGATCCCCGCTTCGATGCGGGCACCACGGAATTGGAAAGGCAGGTCACGATGGCGGCTCGTCGTGCGCTTCGGTTCACCGCGATGGCGGAGGGCAGCAGCATCGGCTCGGAGACCCTGGGCCAGATCAACGACGAGGTACGGCGGCTGACCGTCGCCTACCCGAAGCTGGCACTGCCGACCCTGCTCGGCGACCTGGTCGAGGTCCAGGACCTCACCTTCCAGTTGCTGGAGCACGGACGGGTCAAGCCGTCGCAGGCCCGAGAGCTGTACCTGCTCGCCGGGATCACCTCCGGCATGCTCGCCAAGGCCAGCCACGACCTGGGCAATCCGAGCGCCGCCATGATGCAGGCCCGCACCGCCTTCGTCTGCGCCGACAACGCTGACCACCACGCCATGCGCGCCTGGGTCCGCTCGCTCCAGTCGCTGATCTCCTACTGGGCCGGCCGCCCCGGCGAGGCCGCCGACTACGCCGCCCTCGGGCAGAGCACGGCCGGCGAGGTTCACGGCACCACCGGCGTCTGGTTGGCCTGCCTCTCCGCCCGTGCCCACTCCCTTCTCGGCGATGGTGAGGCCACCCGCACGGCCATCCAGCGGGCCGAGGACGCTCGTGCAGCCGTCGAGCCCGACGATCTGGACGCCTTCGGCGGCATCATGACCTTCCCGGTGCCCCGCCAGCTCTACTACGTCGCCGAGGCCACCGTGCAGCTCGGGGAAGACGCGTCCCTCGGCGAGATCCAGTCCGAAGTCGCCGTCACCGCCTACCGCAACGCCACCGAGGACGAGTGGGCCTTCGGCGACCAGGCAGGTGCCCAGACCGACCTCGCCCTCGCCCGTATCGCCCGCGGCGAGATCGAAGGCGCCGCCGAGGCTGTCCGCCCCGTGCTCGACCTCCCCACCGAACAGAGGAACTTCGGCATCGTCAGCAGTGCCCAACGCGTCCACGCCGCCCTGCGAGGCGACGGCCGCCGCAACGGCGGTGCGGCGGCCGGTCTGCGCGAGGAGATCGAGGCCTTCACCGC
>NZ_JBHVET010000205.1:0-11736 GCF_042802135.1 Kitasatospora sp. NPDC057512 | reverse complement strand
GTGTCAGCCCTGGGCCGCCCCCGCGGGCGCCTCCTCCGCGCAGACCGCCGAGACGAACTCGGCGACCCGCGCCTGCGGCAGACCGCGCGCGATGTCCGCCTCGCTGATCATGCCGACCAGCTTGTGCTCCGGGTGGTTGATCACCGGCAGCCGGCGCACCTGGTACTGCTCCATCACCCGCAGCACCTGCTCGCAGTCCTCGTCCGCCTCCACCGTCATCGGCCGCCCCTGCGCCAGCTCGCCCGCCGTCACCGACGCCGGGTCGCGGCCCTCGGCGACGCAGCGCAGCACGATGTCGCGGTCGGTCACGATCCCCAGCAGCTTGTCGCCCGGCCCGCAGATCGGCAGGGCGCCCACATGGCGTTCCCGCATGATCCGGGCGGCGGCCGCGAGCGTCTCGTGCTCGCGGATGCACTCCGCGCCCGGGTGCATGATGTCGCTGGCTCTGGTCATGGTCCGCCTCCTGGCCTGGCTTCCCTTCCCCCTCGTCCATCGTGGTCCGGGCGGATGGCCGACGCCACCGGGACCGGCCCGCTCAGTCCGACCCGGCGGGGCCGCCGCGCCCGGCCCGGCCGTCCGACGACTCCGGACGGTCCAGCGGCGACTGCTCCAACACCTCTTCCAGGGGCGGGAGCTCATGCCTGGGCGGCTCCGGTTCGAGCCCCTCCTCCGGGATCTCGCCGCTCTCCACGGCCTCCTCCACGGCCTTCGCCCCGGCCGCGGCGGCCGCCGCCGTCAGCAGGTTCCGCTGCTGGACCTCCGTGGCACTGTCCAGGAAGCGCAGCAGCTCCACCGGGAAGGGCAGCACCAGCGTCGAGTTCTTCTCCGCCGCCACCTCCACCACGGTCTGCAACAGCCGCAGTTGCAGCGCGGCCGGAGTCGCGCTCATCACCGCCGCGGCATCCGACAGCCGCTGCGAGGCCTGGTACTCGCCGTCCGCCGTGATGATCCGGGCCCGCCGCTCCCGCTCGGCCTCCGCCTGCCGGGCGATCGAGCGCTTCATCGACTCCGGCAGCGCGACGTCCTTGATCTCCACCCGGTCGATCTCGATGCCCCAGCCCAGCGCCGGACTGTCGATCATCAACTCCAGCCCCTGGTTGATCGGTTCCCGGTTGGCCAGCAGGTCGTCCAGCTCGCTCTTGCCGATGATCGAGCGCAGCGAGGTCTGCGCGACCTGGGAGATCGCGAAGTTGTAGTCCTGCACGTTGACGGTGGCCTTCACCGGGTCCACCACCCGGAAGTAGACCACCGCGTCCACCCGTACGGTCACGTTGTCCCGGGTGATGCCCTCCTGCGCCGGGATCGGCATCGTCACGATCTGCACGTTCACCCTGCGCAGCCGGTCCGCGACCGGCATCAGCGCCACCAGCCCGGGCTCGCGCACCTCGTCGCGCACCTTCCCGAAGCGGAACACCACGCCCTTCTGGAACTGCTGGACGACCCTGATGCTCAGGCCCGCACAGATCACCCCGAGTCCGGCCAGCCCTCCGAGCGCACCCAGCACCGCATCGACGATCATCGCGGCCTCCTCGCGGCCGGCGCACTGCGCGCACACCGGCGTCTCCGGCCGCCGCCGACCCGGACCGGCCGGGGACCGCCGGAGCAACTGATTCCACGCTACGCCTGCCCGGACCACGCCGGACCGAACGTCCGCCTGCCGCAGGGCCTGTCTTCGAACTCCCGTCTGCGGGAGTCCGAAGACAGGCCCTAGGATCTCGACCATGCCGACCGAGGCCGCGCCCTCCTCCCCCGCCGACGAGCCCGCCAACCTGGCCGCCGACCAGGCCGCCGACGACCCCGAGCACCCCCGGCACCCCGCCGCGGCGGCCGCCCGGGCCGCCGGACTCGCCGCGCTGGACCGCGTCGTCACCGGCTGCCGGGCCTGTCCGCGCCTGGTCGCGTGGCGCGAGGAGACCGCCCGCACCAAGCGCCGCGCCTACCAGGACCAGGACTACTGGGCCCGCCCCATCCCCGGCTTCGGCCCGCCGGACGCCCCGCTCGTCCTGGTCGGCCTCGCCCCCGCCGCCCACGGCGCCAACCGCACCGGCCGGATCTTCACCGGCGACCCCTCCGGCGACCTGCTCTACGCCGCCCTGTACGAACTCGGGCTCGCCAACCGCCCCGAGTCCGTCCGCTACGGCGACGGCCTGGAACTGTCCGGCGTCCGGATCACCGACCCGGTCCGCTGCGCCCCGCCGGACAACAAGCCCAGCACCGCGGAACGCGACACCTGCCGCCCCTGGATCACCCGGGAGCTGGAGCTGATGCGCCCCACCGTGCGCACCGTCGTCGCCCTCGGCGGCTTCGCCTGGCAGGCGATGCTGCCGGTGATCGCGGACGCCGGCTGGCGGGTCCCCCGCCCCCGCCCCGCCTTCGGCCACGCCGCCGTGGCCGCCTTCCCGGCCCGCGACGGCGGCCCGGACCTGCGGATGTACGGCTGCTACCACGTGAGCCCGCGCAACACGAACACCGGCCGGCTGACCACCGCGATGCTCCGGGACCTGCTGCGCGAGGCCGCCCGCTCCGCGGGGCTCGACCCCCGGTAGCGCGCGCTACCCGAACCGGGCCAGCTTCCGCCTGCCCGCCGGCCGCCAGACCTCCGGCAGCCGGCGCCGGGCGGCCTCCTCCGCGGCCAGCTGGCGGCCGTAGAGGACCCCGTAGCCGAAGGGCTCGCCGCTGCTCGCCGCGTGGGCGGCGAGGGCGCTCGCGGCGACGACGGCGTCCTGGTGCTCGCCCAGCACCTCCTGGACGGCCTTCATCCGCCGGGCGTAGCGCTCGGCCCGGGCGCCGACGGCCGGGGCCGCGGTCTCGCCGGCGTAGCGGGCGCGCTTGGCCGCCTTGCGGGCCGCGTGGAGGGCGAGGTCCCGTTCCCCGGGGGCGGCGGCGAGGGCGGCGCGGACGCGCTCGGCGGTGCGGTCCTGTTCGCGGGCGGCGATCCGGGAGAGCTCCGGGACGGCGCCGCGGGCGGCGCGCCGGCGCAGCGGCGGGTCGGCGAGGAGGCCGGCGAGGGCCTCGCCGAGGGCCCGGCGGCGGGGGCTGTCCAGGGCGGCGACCACCTCCGGCCAGATCTGCCGGTACTCGGCCTCGCCCCACCGCTCCAGCGCGGCGGCGACCCGCCGCGGCCCGCACTCGGCGGGCAGCTCGCGGGCCTCGGCGGCGAGCCGTTCGGTCAGCACCTCGCGGTCCCGCGCCCCGCCGAGCGCGGCGGCGAGCCAGCGCAGCTCGGCGACCAGCTCGTCGGTGGCGCCGGGGGCGAGCAGCCGCCGGAAGGTCCGCAGGGCGCTGCGCAGCCGCCGGCAGGCGACCCGCATCCGGTGCACGGCGTCCGGCTCGTCGGCCCGGACGGCCTCGTCCAGGCCGGCCAGCACCGCGGCCTGCGCCTCGATGCGGGCCAGCAGCACCTGCCCCACCGTGGTCTCGGGTTTCGCCATGCGCGCTCGCCCCCTCGTCGGTCAGCGGGAACGCCTTCCAGGCTAATGCGGCCACGGCTGCTGTCGACCCGACGGGCGACCTCGCAGGCTACTGAGAGCGCGTCAGCCGGACCAGGGACCTACGGGCCCTCGTGCCGGACGCGGAGGCCATGGCATACTCCGGAGCGTGACGACCTCCTCCCATGCGACCAGGGCCCTGCGGGCCGCGGTGTTCACCGCGCTCGCCGTGCCGATGGCCGCGTTGGGCCAGGTGGTCATCACGGGCCGTCCGCTGCCGCTGTCGCTGGTGGCCACGGCCGGTGCCGTCGTCTTCCTGGTCGCGGCCGTGCTGGCCGGCGGGGAGCGGCGGTTGCTGCACATCTCCGGCGTGATGGTGCCGGTCGAGCTGCTGCTCAACACCACGTTCAACCTGGGCCAGGCGGGCTGTTCGCCGGTGCTGGCCGGTCAGGTGCCCGCACGCGGGGTGAACCTGCTGGTCTGTGGCGGCGGTTCGGTGGACGGCTCGCTGCTGAGCGGCCCGCTGGGGCACACCACCCAGTTGGCGCCCGCCGCGACCCAGCTGCTGCTCCTGCTGGTGCACCTGGTGATCGCGCTGGCCGCCTCCGCCTGGCTGCGGATGGGCGATGCCGCCCTGTCCGGCCTGGCCCGGGCGCTGCGCGCGCTGCGCGAGTCGCTGGCCGGCCCGCTGCGCGCCCTGGTCGTCCTGCTGCTCCCGGCCCCGGTCCGTCCGGTGCTGCGGGTGCCGCTGCCGGTGTCGGACCGCCCGCGGCCGCGCCGCGAGGACGTGGTGCTGAGCCCGGCGCCCCGGCGCGGCCCGCCCGCCTTCGCGCCTGCCTGCTGATCGCCGACCCCGTCTGATCATCCCCGTACCCGGCCGAACGGCCCCGGTACGCCCGCAGGCAGTGCGCACGACTCCCGCGTTCACCGACCCCGCCGCCGCAGTCGCGGCTTCCCGCGCGCACCCGCGCGCCGCGTACAGGAGTTGACTCCCCCGTGTCCCAGGACAAGAACAAGAAGCGCATCAGTGCCCGTGAGCGGATCCAGGAGGCGCAGCGCCGCGAGCAGCAGGCCGCCAAGCGCCGTCAGCGGATCGTCGTGACGGTCTCCGCCGTCGTCGTGCTGGCCCTCGCGGGGGGTGTCGCCGTCGCGGTCAACTCGGCCTCGGACAAGAACGACAAGTCCTCCGCCGCCGCGTCGGCGCCGCTGGTCACCCCGGCCAACGCCTCCGGCCCGAACGGCACGGTGATCACCTACGGCAAGGCCGACGCCCCGCACACCATGGCGGTCTACGAGGACTTCCGCTGCCCGGTCTGCAAGCACTTCGAGGCGGCGAACGGCGAGACCATCAAGAAGCTCACCGAGGACGGCCAGATCAAGGTGGAGTTCCACCTGGCGGCCTTCCTGGACAAGAGCCTCGGCGGCAAGGGCTCGCGCACCGCGCTGGCCGCCGTCGGCGCCGCGCTGAACGAGGGCGTGGACCAGTTCAAGGCGTTCCACGACGTGCTGTACGCCAACCAGCCGGACGAGCGCGAGGACGGCTTCGGCGACGTCAACCACATCCTGGACCTGGCCGGCCAGGTGCCCGGTCTGAAGACGGACGCCTTCGTGAAGGCGGTGACCGACAGGACCTACGCCCCGTGGGCGGCCAAGGTCGCCGACGCGTTCAACGACAGCGGCGTGACCGGCACCCCGACCGTCAAGGTGGACGGCAAGCAGATCACCCTGTTCGCCGGGAACGCCGTGGTCCCGCCGGAGCAGTTCACCGCGCAGGTGAAGCTGGCCGCCGGCCTCCAGTAGGCCGCGCCCCCACCCCCGCGCACCACCGCACCGTACGGCACCACCCGGCCTGGCCGAACTCCCGGCCGGGCCGGCTCCTCCCAGCCAGCCACCGGAGTGTGCTGCCATGTCCGCTGCTACCACCGTGCCCCCGTCCCGCTCCGCTCCCGGCGACGTCGCCACCGCCGCCCGGGCCCCGATCGGCGCGAGCCGGGCCTACGCCTTCCTGCTGTTCCTCGGCGCTCTGGTCGGGCTGGCCGCCTCCGCGGTCCTGACCTTCGACAAGCTCCGCATCCTGGAGAACCCCTCCTACGTCCCCAACTGCAACATCAACCCGGTGATCAGCTGCGGTTCGGTGATGCGCACCGAGCAGGCGGAGGTCTTCGGCTTCCCGAACCCGCTGCTCGGGCTGGCCGCCTTCGGCGCGCTGGCGGCGATCGGCGCGGGGCTGCTCGCCGGTGCGGCGTACCGGCGCTGGTTCTGGCTGGGGCTGAACGCGGGCACCGCGGTGGGCGTCGGGTTCGCGCACTGGCTGATCTACCAGGCGCTGTACGACATCGGCGCGCTCTGCCCGTACTGCATGGTGGTGTGGGCGACGGTGGTGGCGCTGTTCTGGTACACCACGCTGCACAACCTGCGCTCGGGCGTGATCCCGGTGGGCCCGCGGCTGGGAGTGGTCGTCCGGGAGGCGGCGCGCTACCACTGGGCGCTGCCGGTGCTGTGGGCGGCGGCGATCGCGCTGCTGGTGCTCAACCGGTTCTGGTACTACTGGTCCACGCTCCTCTGACCGTCCGTCACCCCACGTACCCGTCCGAGTGCAGCAGCGTGGCGGCGCCCGTCCGCCGGGCCTCCAGGGCCCCGGTGAGCCGGCGCGCCGCACCGGGCTGCAGCAGGACGGCCGCCCGGGCCGGGGTGAAGTACCCGTGGTCGGCGATCTCCTCGGCCTGGGCCCGGACCACCGCCCCGGCCGCGACCGTCCCGCCGTCGAACATGAACTGCACGGCGGGGTGGGCGTGTTCGCCCTGGTCGGGGATGGCGTCGCGCCACTCCACGACGAGCAGCCGCAGCGACCCGGCCAACAGCCCCGTCTCCTCGTACAGTTCGCGGGCGGCGCACTCGGCGGGCCCCTCCCCCGGGTCCATCCCGCCGCCGGGGAACTGCCACTGGTCGCGGTAACTGGCCTTCAGCAGCAGGACCTTGCCCGCCTCGTCGGTGAGCAGCACGCTGCACCCGACGTAGGCGCGCACCATCCCGGCGAGCCACTCCTCCTCCGAGAGTGCCCAGGTGTCCGTCATCGCGCCTCCTCCGCCGACCGCCGCCGTCGGGGACAATCTGCCGCGATCCCCGCCCGCCAAACGGCGTTTCGCGCCGAATCCACCCGAACGAGTGCCGGGTCCGGCCTCAGCCGAAGACGGCCCGCCGGAAGGCGTTGCGCAGTTCGGTGAGCCGCTGGATGTCCCGGTCGTAGTGCACCTTGTTGGTGAGCAGCAGGGCCCAGCGGCCGAGCCGCCGGGAGACCCAGAAGCCGGTGCCGGTGAAGCCGTAGTGGACGAAGGTGCCCTCGGCCGGGTCGGTGCCGGGGGCGTACAGCCAGGACAGGCCGCGGGCGGGGGCGAGGCCGCCGGTCTGCTCGCGCAGCGACTCCTCGATCCACGCCCCGCCCCAGGGCAGCCCGGGCGGCGGGGCGAGCAGCGCGGTGAGGAAACGGGCCAGGTCGCGGGCGGTGGAGAAGGCCCCGGCATTGCCGGAGACCCCGCCGAGCAGCCGGGCCGAGGGGTCGTGGACGACGCCGCACAGGTGGACGCCGGCGTCCTCCTCGTACTCGGTGGGCGCGGTGCGGGCGGTGAGCGCGGCGCCGAGCGGACCGTAGCGGGTGTCGGCCATGCCGAGCGGCCCCCAGACCCACTGCTCGGCGAGCCGGTCCAGCGGCGCGCCGCCGAGGTCCTCGACCAGGTAGGTGAGCAGCACGGCGGCCCGGTCGGTGTACTCGACGGCCGTGCCCGGCGGCCGGTGCGACGGGGCGGCGAGGACCCCGGCCCGGATCGCCGCCGGGTCGCGCCCGTAGAGCCGCTCGAAGCGGGTGTACGGGAGCATCCCGGCGGTGTGGGCGAGGAGTTGACGGACGGTCACCGCTCCGGCGGGGTGCCCGGCGGCCGGCGGCCACCAGCGGCCGAGCGGTTCGTCCAGCGGCAGCCGCCCGGACTGCCGCAGCACCCCGGCGCAGGGCCAGAGCGCGACCACCTTGGTGAGGCTGGCGAGGTCGTACAGGGTGTCCGGCCCGGGCCGCAGCCGCGCGTACGGCCCCCGCCCGAGCACGCCGTGCCCGCCGCCGCCGAGCGCGCCGCCGGCGTCGCCGACGGCCCAGACGGCGCCCGCCCCGACGGTGCGCGCGCCGCCCTCGACCAGCCGGTCCAGCTCCCCGCCGGGCGCGGCCAGGCCGGGGAGCCGGCCGGCTCCGGGTGCGTCGGGTCCAGTCGCTCGGTGGCTCATCCGTCCCCCTCCTCGGGCCGACGGGAGCCTTCCCCGCGCGGCGGCGGCTCAGACCGCCGGAGCGAGTTCCTTGCCGAGGCAGACGCTCTGCGGGTGGTCCTTGTAGATGCCGAACTTCCGGATCGCGGCGTAGCCCTCGGACCGGTACAGCGCGATGGCCTCGGGCTGCTCGGTGCCGGTCTCCAGGATGAAGCGGGTGCGTCCGGCCTCGACCGCGGTCCGCTCCAGGCGGCGCAGCACCGCACGGGCCAGGCCGCGGCCGCGGGCGTCGGGGACCACGAACAACCGCTTCAGCTCGGCGTCACCGTCGCGCAGGCCGTCCGGGCCGGCCTGCTTGGCCCGCCAGCCGCCGCAGCCGACCGGACGGCCGTCCAGGTAGGCGATCATGAACAGGCCGGCCGGCGCCTCGAAGTCCTCGGGGTGCAGCACGGTCTCGTCCGGGTCGCCGTAGCGGCGCACGTACTCCTGCTGCACCTCCGCCGAGAGGGCCTGGGCGTCGGGGTGGGCGTAGCCGGTGACGCGGAACTCGACGGTGCCGGTGTCCTGGGCGGTGCTGGTGCTCATGGTGAAAAAGCCTACGATCCCCGCTCAGCGGACCTCGAACCGGGCGACCAGCTCGTCCTTGCCGAACATCCGGGCGGTGTCCACGGCGCTCGGGACGCCGGCCCGGGGGTCGGCGCCGCCGGCCAGCAGGACGTCGAGCACGTCCGTGGCGCCCTTGAAGACGGCACCGGCCAGCGGGGTCTGGCCACGGTCGTTGGCGCGGTTCGGGTCGGCGCCGTACCGGAGCAGCTCGGCGACGGTGGCGGCGTGGCCGTGGTAGGCGGCGAGCATCACCAGGGTGTCGCCGCGGTCGTTGGTGAGGTCGGCCGGGGCGCCGGCCTCCAGGTAGGCCGACAGGGTGTCGGTCTCCCCGGCCCGGGCGGCGTCGAAGAGCTTCCCGGCGAGCGCGATCACCTCGGCGTCGGGGGCGTCGGCGGGCTGCTGGCTGGCGGAGTCGGTCATGGCGGGCGGCCTTTCCGGTCGGGTCGTCGGGCGGTCTCGGGGCTGCGCCCAGGGCACGGTAGCGGCCGGTGCCGCGACGGACCAGCGGACGTCCGGGATCCGGATGACGGCCCGCGCCCGCCACGACACGCGGCCGCACGCGTTGCGCAGCCATTCGAGCGAACTTCCGGGACCCCCCGGAAACTTCCCACCCGCCGCCCGGGAATGCCTGGGCGCACCGAATCCCCGCACGGCCCGGCCCCCACCCCGGCCGGTCCGCATACCGCCACCCGGCCGCCGGAACGGTATTGGACGGCAGAACCACCCATTTGCACCGTTCCATCATCTATTACTTTTTGTCACGATTAGTGCACTTTCCGTAACACCCCTGCTTGTCCCCACTTCCTGAGGAGCGGAACGTGATCCTCTCGATTTCCGGCATCGTCCTGTTCGGCACCATCGCCTTTCTCTTCTTCCGCCGGGACGGACTAAAGGTCTCCCACGCCATCGTCTGCGCCCTCTTCGGCTTCTACATCGCCGGCTCCTCGATCGCGCCGAGCATCACCGCGGGCGGCGCGAGCCTCGCCAGCCTGCTCAGCGGCATCAGGTTCTAGCCGCCACGCCGTCCCCCTCCCCCGTACCGGCCCGGGCGCGGATCCCACCGCCCCCGGGCCCCGTCGTTCCCCACCGCGCCCACCCCACCCGTCCCACCGCCCGGGGAGTCAAGGAATGCCGCTCCACCGCCACCTCAGCAAGGGCCGCACGATCGCCCGGACCGCCGGGGACCACGCCTCCGACATGTTCGCCCCGCTCTCCGTCATCGGCCGCGGCCTGCGCCACCACGCCGACTGGGCCAGGTCCCGCTGGCAGGAGACCCCCAAGGAGCGCCGCGGCCCGACGCTGTTCCTGACCGCCGCCCTGCTGATCGGCGTCTACCTGCTGCCGCACGGCCTGCTGTTCGCCCTGATCGCCCTGATGGCCAGTGCCGCCTGGGCCGGCCGGGCCCCCAAGGCGGCGCCCGCACCGCCCCCGCCGGACGCCGCCGACGTCAAGCTCGCCGCCCTCTACGCGGCGCTCACCCCCTACCTCTGCGGCCCCGAGGACGCCAACCCGCTGTACCACTTCGAGGGCGCCTACAGGAGCGCCTTCAGCGCGTGGGAGTTCGACGGCGAGGGCCGGCTCTCCCGGCTGGAGATGAGCTACCCCGCGTACTTCACCGACACCGAGCCGTCCTCCCGGGCCCGGATCGAGCAGGTGGTCCAGGGCAAGGCCGGCCGGGCCCGCGAGTACCGCTTCGACTGGGACGAGGAGTCCAACCGGCTGCGGATCACCGCGCTCGCCCCGCTGCCCAGCGACATCGCCGCCCAGCGCTTCGTGGCCGCCCCCGGCGAGATCGTGCTGGGCTTCACCGACGAGGACGGCACCGCCCGCACCATCCCGGTCACCCGGGGCGGCACCACCGTCCAGCAGCCGCCGGTGGTCTGGCGCACCGGCCCGCGCTCCTCCGAGCCGCACCTGCTGGTGCTCGGCGTCACCGGCTACGGCACCTCCAGCCTGCTGCGCTCGGTCGCCCTCCAGGCCCTCCCGTACGCGGACCTGGTGGTGGTCGACGGCGCGGGCACCGGCGAGCACGCCTGCCTGGTGAACCGGCCCGGCGTGCACACGGTGGAGACCAGCCTGCACGGCGCGCTGGCCGCCCTGGACTGGGCCGTCGGCGAGACCGAGCGCCGGCTCGCCGCGCTCAACACCGCCCGGCACGCGGGCACCGCCCCGCCCGAGGACGTCACCCGGCCGCTGTGGCTGCTGCTGGACCACCCGACCGAGCTGAGCGAGCTCGCCCAGGCCGAGGGCCGCCCCGACCCGCAGGACCTGCTGGAGCTCCCGCTGCGGCACGGCCGGGCCGCCCGGGTCACCGTGGTGGTCGCCGACGACCTGGCCGCCCGGGACCGGCTCACCGCCACCGTCCGCACCACCACCCGGGCCCGGGTGGTGCTCGGGCCGGCCGGCCCCGACGAGGGGCGCGACGCGCTCGGCGCACCGTTGGACATCGTGCCCGCCTCCCACGCCCCGGTCGGCCGCGGCTACGCCCGGATCGGCAACGGCGCCCCGGTCCGGCTCCAGGCGCCCGCCACCGTCGACCCGCTGGACGACGAGGCCCCGGCCCCGCTGCGGGACGCGGTGATCGCCCTGCTGCCGCACCGGGACAGCCGCACCGAGGCGGCCTCCGCCGTACCGCCCCGCCCGGACCGCCCGCCGGCGGTCCCCGCCGCCGATCCGGCCGCGCCGGCCCGTCCGGTCGACCTGGCCAAGAGCGAGCCGATGATCCGTTCACGGCCGATCTCCTGACGGCCGGGCCGGCCCGCCACCCGGGCCGGTTCCCCGGCCCTCGACCGGGGGCGGCGACCACCGTCGAATCCCGTCCCGGTACGCTCGTCACGGAAAGTCCGCACGATCACCAGATGTGAAATACGTGACACCTGGGGTGATATCACCGGCCAGATGTGACAAATCGGGCGCAGGTGGGTACAAACAGGGGCGGCACTACAGACGACGCATGTCCCGGGACGGGAATCTTCGTCGGAAGCCGAGCGTTGACCGAACGACGAAGAACAGCGACCACTAGTCCTGTGGGCCATAAGCCCGGGAGGCACGATTCATGAGCGAGCGAGCTCTCCGCGGCACGCGACTCGGGGCCACTAGCTACGAGACCGACCGTGGTATCGATCTGGCTCCCCGCCAGACCGTCGAGTACGCATGTCAGAACGGACACCGATTCGAGGTTCCTTTCTCGGTCGAGGCCGAGATCCCCGCGACCTGGGAATGCCGCTTCTGCGGACAGGAGGCGGCGCTTCTCGACGGCGACGAGCCGGAAGAGAAGAAGATCAAGCCGACGCGCACCCATTGGGACATGCTGATGGAGCGCCGGACGCGCGAGGAGCTGGAGGAGGTGCTGGCCGAACGGCTGGCCGTGCTCCGCTCCGGTGGGATGAACCTCGCGGTGCACCCGCGAGACACCCGTAAGAGCGCCTGACACCTCGCTCCCGCCCCGTGCGGG
>NZ_JBHVET010000204.1:0-11757 GCF_042802135.1 Kitasatospora sp. NPDC057512 | reverse complement strand
GCGCTCAGGCGCACCGGCACCACCCCGGGGAGCGAGACGACATGGAATTCGCAGTTCTTCCGGACAACGCGGCCGGCGCCGAGGCGGCCGCGCGGCTGCGGGCGACACACCGGATCGACCACGCGTCGGGGCGGCCCTGGATCGTGGGCGACTGGCAGCAGGACGAGATGACGGTGCTCCAGGCCGGTCCACGGCGCCTGGCACTCCTGGGACGCACCCGGCTCGACGAGCAGGCCACCACGGCCGCACTCGGGCGGATGCGCTCCCTCCACGACATCGACGCCGTCGCGTCCCGCCTGCCGGGCCTCTTCCACCTGATGGCCTCGATGGACGGCAAGGTCCGCGTGCAGGGCTCGGTCTCCGGTGTGCGCCAGGTCTTCACCGCCGCGGTGGACGGGGTGACCGTGGCGGCCGGCGCCGTGGGGCCGCTGCTGCGCCTCACCGGCGCGGGCCTCGACGAGACGCTGCTGGCCGCCCGCCTCCTGGCCCCCGGCGGAGCGCCCTGGCCGCTGTCCCTGCGCCCGGTCCGCCGGGGCGTCGACGCGCTCGGCACCGGGCACTGGCTCGAACTGGACGCGGCCGGCCGGTCGCGGCAGATCCGCTGGTGGAACCTGCCGGAGGCCCGTCTCCCGCTCGCGGAGGGCGCGCGGGCCGTGCGCACCGCGCTGTCCGAGGCGGTCGCCACCCGGGTCCGTCCGGACCGGACGATCAGCGCCGACCTGTCCGGCGGCCTGGACTCGACCTCGCTCTGCTTCCTCGCCGACGCGGCCGGCGCCGACCTGGTCACGTACCACGTCATGCCGATCGACGGCGCCAACGAGGACACCCTCTGGGCGCGCAAGGCCGCCGCCATGCTCCCGTCGGCCCGGCACCACACGCTCTCCTCGGACCGCGCCGAGAACCTGCTCGACGTCGGCTACACCGCCGACTACGCGGACCTGGCCCCGGAAGGGCCGTCGACCTGGGCCTCCGGGCTCGCCCACATCCGGGACCTGGCGGAACGGGCCACCGGCGAGGGCGCCTCCCTGCACCTGACGGGCTTCGGAGGGGACGAGCTGTTCGGGCGGATGCCCGCCTGCGCCTGGTCGCTGGCCCGCGCCCAGCCGGTCAACGGCCTGAAGCTGCTCAACCGCTACCGGCTCGCCAACCGCTGGTCCCTGGGCGGGACGGTGCGGGCGCTCACGGACCGGTCGACGTTCGCCCAGAGCCTCGCCCGGGTCGCCGCCAGGATCGGCGACCCGCCCCCGCCGCTCGACGAACCCGACTTCGGCTGGGTGTTCGCGCCCCGCCTGCCGGCCTGGGCCACGCCGGACGCCGCGGCGGCCGTCCGGAAGCTGCTCACCGACGCCGCCCGGGAGACCCCCGAACCGCTCGACGCGGACCGGGCCCGGCACCAGGCGCTCGCCTCCATCGCCTTCGAGGGCAAGACGGTCCGCCAGGTCAACACCGTCGTCGCCGCCGCCGGCATCGTCTGGGACGCCCCCTTCCTCGACGACCGCGTCCTGGAGGCGGCGATGTCCACCCGGATCGACCAGCGACTGGCGACCGGGCGGTTCAAGCCGCTGCTGGTCGACGCCGTCCGGGGCCTCGTGCCCGCGGACATCCTCGACCGCCGCGACAAGGGCGAGTTCAGCGCCGAGGCGTTCCGGGGCATCGCCCGCAACCGGGCCCGGCTCCTGGAGCTCTGCGAGGACTCGCAGCTCGCCCGGCTCGGCCTCATCGACCCGGCGAAGTTCCGGTCCGCGGTGCTCAACCCCGGGCCGATGGCCCATCACATCCAGCCGATCGAGACCACCGTGGCGTGCGAGAGCTGGCTCAGGACGCACGTTCGGCCCCACCTCCAGGACACGGGAGAACGCAGATGAAGCTGAGCCTTGCCCGCGACGTCACCCTCACCCCGATCGACACCGGGGCGGTACTGCTCGACGGACGCCGTGGCCGCTACTGGCAGTTGAACGCGACCGGCTCCGCCATCCTGCGCAAGCTGCTCGACGGGGACACCCCCGACACGCTCGCCGTGCTCATGTCCGAGGCCGCCCCCGTGAGCCGGGAGCAGGCCCACCAGGACGTGATGGACCTCGTCGACGGACTGAGCGCGGCCAAGCTCGTGGAGGTCTCGCGGTGACCACCCCCGCCGTCGCGGAACAGGCCCCGCGACTTCCGCTGCACCGCCAGATCGCGCCCAGGTGCGCGGCCGGCGCGGCCCGGCTGCTGGTCAGGCTGCCTCCGGCCCGGCTCCAGCGGGTGCTGCGCGTGATCAGCCGGGGCACCAGGCCCGCCGGGTACGCCGAGACGGCACGGGCCAGGCGGTCGGTCGTCTCGGTCAGCACGCGCTGCGCCGGCCTCGGCTGCCTCCAACGGTCCGTCGCCACCGTCCTGCTGTGCCGGGCCCGGGGCCGGTGGGCCGACTGGTGCACGGGGTTCCGCACCCAGCCCTTCGCCGCCCACGCCTGGGTCGAGATCGACGGGCGGCCGGTGGACGAACCGGGCGAGATGGGCGTGTTCCGGACCGTGCTGGCCGTGCGCCGCCCCGAGAGGAGGAACCTCCGATGACGGCGATCCGGGCCGAGGGCCTCTACGCCTACTACGGTACGAACGCGGCCGTCAACGGCCTCGACCTGACCGTCCCCGACGGCGCGACGTTCGGCTTCCTGGGGCCCAACGGCGCCGGCAAGACGACCACGATCAGCATGCTGACCACGCTCCTCAAGCCCACGGCGGGCCGGGCGGAGGTGGCCGGTGTCGACGTGGTGAGCCGGCCCGCCGAGGTGCGCCGCCGGATCGGCATCGTCTTCCAGGAGTCGACGCTCGACCAGGACCTCACCGCGGCCGAGAACCTCCGCTTCCAGGCCGACCTGTGCGGGCTCGGCCGCCGCGAGGCACGCGGAATGATCGCCGAGATGCTCGACATGATGGAACTGTCCGGGCGCAGCAACGTCCCCGTGGGGCAGTTCTCCACCGGGCTGCGGCGCCGCCTGGAGATCGCCCGGGGCCTGCTCGGCTCCCCCCGGGTCCTCTTCCTCGACGAGCCGACCACCGGTCTCGACGCGCAGACCCGCGCGGCCGTCTGGGAGTACCTGGGTCGGCGGCGCCAGGAGCAGGGCATCACCGTCTTCTTCACCACGCACCAGCTGGAGGAGGCGGAGCACTGCGACCGGATCGCGATCTTCGACAAGGGCAAGGTCGTCACCGAGGGGTCGCCCGCGGAACTGAAGTCCATCATCGGGTCCGACCTCGTCGTGCTGCGCACCGAGGACGACGCGCGCGCGGCGGAGCAGCTCTCCGAGCGCTTCGGCCTGACGGCGGAGCCCGCGCCGGACGGACTGCGGCTGAGGGTCCCCCACGGCCCCACCCTGGTGCCGCGGCTGTGCGCCGGACTCGGGGTGACCGTGCTCTCGGTGACCACCACCTCGCCGACCCTCGACGACGTCTTCCTGCACCACACCGGGTCCGAGATCCGGGAGAGCGGGACGAAGACCCGCACACTCAGCGACATCGGGGAGGGAATGCGATGAGCGGTCTGGACACCGTACTGGACGCTCCCGCCGGGAAGGCGGCCCCGGCCGGCCCGTCCACCGGCCGCCGGGGATTCGCCCTCAGGCCGTACGCGCTGCTCTGGCGGCGGGAGATGACACGGCTGCGGCACAACCCGGTGCGCCTGATCATGGGCCTGGTGACCCCGCTGCTGTTCCTCGTCGTGCTGGGCACCGGCCTCGACGCGGCGTCCTCCAGCCTCGGCAAGGCCCAGCTGAACGACTACCGGGCCTTCCTGTTCCCCGGCACGCTGATCATGTCCGTCCAGGCGCCGGCGGTCGCCGTGGGCATCTCGCTCGTGTGGGACCGCAAGCTCGGCATGCTCCGACAGATGCTCGTCTCGCCGTTCCCGCGCTCCAGCATCGTGCTCGGCCTCGCGTTCGGCGGCGCCACCACGGGCGCGGTCTACGGCCTCATGCTCCTGTCGGTCGGAGGCATCGCGAGCATCCGGTACACGCCGATGCTGCTGGTCGTCCTGCTGGAGACGCTGCTCGTCTCGCTGATGTTCACCTCGATCGGGCTGCTCGCCGCGGTCACGATCCGACAGGTCGAGACGTTCCAGATCGTGGTGAACCTGAGCCTGATGCCGCTGATGTTCTTCTCCGGCGCGATGTTCCCGCCGAACGGGCTGCCGGGCTGGCTCGACACCGTGGTCAAACTGAACCCCCTCACCTACGGCGTCGACGCGGTCCGCCGGACCCTGCCCGGGCCCGACATCCTCACCTCGGAGCAGACCCGGTTGATGCTCGGGCACTGGCACCCGCCCGTGGTCGCGGAACTCGGGCTGCTGGTGGCGATCACCGCCGCCGCGCTCGGCGTGGCCACCCACCGGTTCGCGCGGTCGCGGTGAGCGGCACCGTGAACGGAACCGGAGCGCACCCGGCGCGTGCCGTCCGGGCGTGGGAGTGGACGGGGACCGCGGCCCGGCTGCTGCTGGGCGTGGTCCTCGGCTACGCGGGCCTGCTGAAGGTCCAGGACCTCGCGGAGGCCGGCCGCACGGTCGTCCTGTACCGGATCGTGCCCGAGGACACCGCCCAACTCATCGGCGGCGTCCTGCCGTTCATCGAGGTCTCGCTCGCCGTGCTGCTGCTCGCCGGGCTGGCGACCAGGGTGGTGGCGGCCGGCGCGGCCGTGCTGATGGTGGTGTACATCGCGGCCATCGCCTCGGTCTGGGCCCGGGGACTGTCCATCGACTGCGGCTGCTTCAGCAGCGGAGGCACCGTGACGGACGGAGCCGTGCGCGGCTACGTCGTCGACATCGCGCGCGACCTGGTCCTGCTCGCCGCCGCCGTCCTCCTGATCCGGAATCCGCGAACCCGCTACGCGCTGGACCACTGGGTCCTGGACACGAAGGAGCGATAGGCCATGCAGGCAACGGACGCCATGGTGCGGGAGATGGTGCGGAAACGGCACCGCCGGCGGCGCACCCTGCTGGTGTCGCTCCTGGCCGCGGTCGTGGTGGTCGGGGCCGCGCTGGTGGGCGTCGGCCTCGTCCGGGCGAGCAACACCATGCCGGACAAGGTGCCGGGCACCGTCCCCGCCCAGGCGACGGACGACAAGGCGGGCCTGCTCGCCTCCACCGGCAAGGTGCGCGTCGACCTCTACCTCGACTACCTCTGCCCCGAGTGCCGCAACACGGAGAAGGCGCTGGCCGGCGAGCTGAAGACGCTCCAGGCGAGCGGCGACGTCAGCGTCGTCTACCACCCGGTCACCTTCCTCGACAACCGCAGCAGCCCCGCGGGCTACTCGACCAGGGCGGCCTCCGCCGCGGCCTGCGCCGTCGAGCAGGGCAGGTACGAGGAGTACACCACGGTGCTGTTCGACCGGCAGCCCGCCGAACGCGGGCCGGGCCTGAGCGAGGACCAGCTGATCGCGGCCGGGCGGGACGCCGGGATCACCGGCGCCGCCTTCGAGGAGTGCGTCCGGGCCGGCACGTACACGCCCTGGGTACGGTACGTCTCCGACGTCGCCGCGTCCCGCAAGGTCGCGCTGACCCCGACCGTCACGGTGAACGGCAAACGCGTCGAGGTCACCGGGGCGGACGCGGTCGCCACCCTCACCCGCGCGGTGGCGGAGGCCCGCGGATGACCCGGCTGACCGTGGCGCTCTCCGGGGACTGCATGGCGACCCGGGGCGCGCTGATCACCTCCGACCCGGCCGCCGCCGGGCTGCGCGCGACCCTGCGCGCCGCGGACTTCGCCTTCACCAACCTGGAGGTCGTCCCCGCCACCGGACGGGGACACCCGGTGCACAACGCGGCGGGCGGCGGCTGCCTGGTCGCGGACCCGGGCGTGGTCGACGAGGTCGCGGCGGCCGGCTTCACGGTGCTCGGCTGCGCCAACAACCACGCGCTGGACCTGGGCACCGACGGGCTGCTCGGCACCGTGGAGCTGTTGCGCGCGAAGGGCGTCCCGTTCGCCGGGATCGGCGCCGACCTCGCCGCCGCCCGCCGGCCGGTCTACGTCGACCGTCCCGCCGGCAGCCTGGCCGTGATCTCGTGCAGCTCCACGTTCCTGCCCGGGCAGGAGGCGGCCGCCCCGTCACCGGACCTGCCGGGCCGGCCCGGGCTGAGCCCGCTGCGGCACGGCGCGACGCTGCGGGTGACGCCCGCGCAGATGGACGTCCTGCGCGAGATCGACGGCGACACGGGACTGCGGGACCGGCGGGCCGAGGCGCGCACCCTGCTCGGCTTCGATCCCGCCATGCCCGGGCCCGGTCGGCTCAACCTGTTCGGCACCCGCTTCGAGACCGCGGACGCACCGGGCTTCACCACCCGGTGCGATCCGGGGGACCTCGACGGGATCTCCCGGTGGGTGGCCGAGGCCCGGCGCCGCGCGGACCTCGTCCTGGTCAGCGTGCACTCCCACGAGCCCGGACCGACGCCGGAGACACCCGGCGAGTTCCTTCGCGAGTTCGCCCACCGGATGATCGACGAAGGCGCCGACATCGTGGTCGGCCACGGCCCGCACCACCTGCGCGGAGTGGAGCTCCACCGGGGGAAGCCGATCTTCTACAGCCTGGGGAACATCGTCAGCCAGATCGAACTCGCCGACCGGGTGCCGGCCGAGGACTACGCGAAGGTCGCCGCCGGCGAGCAGCTCACCCCGGGCCGGTACTTCGACGAACTCGGCGGCCACGGCCGCCGGATGTTCGCCCCGCACCGCCGGTACTGGCAGTCGCTCGTGCCGGTGCTCACCTTCGACGACGGCGTCCTGGTGGGCGCCCGCCTCCACCCGGTCGACCTCGGCTTCGGCCGGCCGGTCCACCACCGGGGCCGCCCCCGGCTGGCGGACCCCGTCGGCGCCGAGGAGATCCTCGCCGACGTCGTCCGGCTCGCGGAGCCCTACGGCACCGGGGTGACGGTCGGGGAGAGCG
Organism: Kitasatospora sp. NPDC057512; assembly: GCF_042802135.1. NCBI lineage: Bacteria > Bacillati > Actinomycetota > Actinomycetes > Kitasatosporales > Streptomycetaceae > Kitasatospora > Kitasatospora sp. NPDC057512. Next base: position 4,848 of record NZ_JBHVET010000204.1, on the reverse strand, counting down.
GGACGGGCGAGCTGGTGCTCGGCGGCTCGTGACGGGCGCGGCCGGCCGGGGTGGTTCGGCCCCTGGCCGGCCGGCCCGTCCTCAACAGGGCCGTGACCGTGGGGAGTCGAGGAGGCGGAACAGGCGCTGCTGCTAGAATCGCCGACTTCGAGGGCTCGATGAGCAGTTTGCGGGGAATGCGGGATGGCCGAGGCGGTCCGGGTGCTGATCGCGGACGATCAGGCGCTGTTGCGCGGGAGCTTCCGCGTCCTCGTCGACTCGACACCGGGGATGGAGACCGTCGGCGAGGCCGGTGACGGCGCCCGGGCGGTGGAACTCGCCCGGGAACTCCGGCCCGACGTCGTCCTGATGGACCTGCGGATGCCCGTCATGGACGGCATCGCGGCCACCCGGGAGATCTGCTCCGACGAGACCATGGCCGGCGTACGGGTGCTGGCCCTCACGATGTTCGACATGGACGAGTACGTCTACCCGGCCCTCCAGGCGGGCGCGAGCGGGTTCATGCTGAAGGACGCCTCGCCCTCGGACCTGGTCGCCGGCATCCGCGTCATCGCCACCGGTGAGGCCGTCCTGGCGCCCACGGTCACGCGCCGCCTCATCGAGACCGTCTCCCGCGCCCGGCCAGCGGCGCGGCCGGTCCCGCGGCTCGTCGGGCTCACCAGGCGGGAGCAGGAGGTGCTCGTGCTGATCGCGAACGGGCTGTCGAACGCCGAGATCGCCCAGCGGCTGGTGATCAGCCTGCCCACCGTGAAGACCCATGTGAGCAGCCTCCTGGCGAAGCTGAACGTCCGCGACCGCGCCCAACTGGTCATCATCGCCTACGAGAGCGGCCTCGCCGAGCCGGGGATGCCCGCCTGACGTCCGTCTGACGTCCGCCTGGGCCCGCCGCCGCGGGCGTCGCGACCGGCACCCCGGCGCCCCGGCCGACGCACCCCCCCCCGAACGCGCTGCCGTACACGGGTACAGCGGAGCCGCCGTGGTGAGGAGGGCCCGGGGGGACAGGCCTCTGCTACGGCGGCTCCGCTGTTCCGGCCGCGATCCGGACGGTGCCGGTGTCAGCCCGTCAGCTTCCAGAGCTGGCCGCCGCCCAGGCCCCGGTCGCAGTTCCAGGCGCCCAGGGCGGCGCCGGCGGATTCGACGGTCAGGCAGCCGCCGTTCGGGTAGCCGTTCTGCATGTTGTAGACGGACCGGATCCGGTACCAGCCGTTGCCGTAGTCCTCGAACCGCCAGAGCTGGTTGGTGCCGCCGTTGTCCCTCACCAGGTGCGTGCGCCATTCGTTGGGGATGACGTCCAGCATCATGGCGCCGCGGAAGTCGGTCTCGATCTGCCAGTTGCCGTTGCCCTTGTCCCACAGCGCCCACTTCTGGGCCTGGGAGCCGTTCGGCTGCCAGGCCTGGATCTTCGTCCCGGCGGCCGTGTTGCTGTTCGAGAGGTCGACCGCGAGGCCGTTGTCGGAGACCAGCGAGGTCACCTTGCCGTGGGCGGGCTTGCCGCTCGCCCCCCGGGCGCGGGCGTCCGCCGCCTCGTGGGCGGACTTCTGCGGGGTGGTCGGGAACCAGTACGTGTACTTGTCGGTGCGGCTGCCCGCCGTCCCGGTGGAGTGGGTGTGCCCGTAGTGCCGCCAGTTCTGGTAGCCGTAGGCGCCGTCGTTGCTCCACACCTGGCCGTCGGAGTCGAAGACGTACACGTCGTACAGCGCCTTGTCCTCGGCGCCCTCGTACTGGACGGTGCCGAAGCAGTTGGACTTCTGCAGGATGTTCTCCTGGAAGCCCTTGCCCGAGCGGAAGATGCTGATGTTGTACTCGCCCTTGGTGAGGTACTGCAGCTTCTTGGACAGGCTCTCCAGGAACCCGGCCTGGTTCTCGCGGAGTTCGGCACTCTTCCGGGCCTCGTCGACCAGCGACTTCACGAAGTCGGCGCCCGAGAAGACGCCGCCGATCACCGAGCCCGGGTCGATGCCCCCTGCCGAACTCCTCGGCGTGATGGGCGACGTCCGTACGACCGGCGTGCTGATCCCGCCGACGAACTGGCGGCACTCCACCCCTGAGGTGATGTCGGCGGAGGCCGTGGTCGGCGTGACGAGGGTGAGACCGGCGGCCGCGGTCACGGCGGCGGCCACGGTTCCGAGTACCTTGCGAAGCATCATGGACGTCTCTCTGGGAGTGCCTGCCGGGCGCCGTCCGGCCGCCCGGGTCGAGAAGGACGGGCATGACTCTGGCGTGCGGGAGCAGACGCGTGATGGACGGCGGTGCTTCGGACGCGGGGCCGTGGGCAGGCCCGGCCGGGTCGCGGCGTTGACCGTTTGTCTACCATCGACTGCTTCGCCGCCGGTGCGGACGGCGCGGGCGGGGTCTACCAGTTCGCCCAGGGGAGGTTCCAGCCGCCCAGTCCGTTGTCGGGGGCGACGGTCTTCTCCTTGGTGTTCACGATCGTGACGACGTCGCCGATCAGCGAGCTGTTGAAGAACGCCCCGGCGCTGGAGGTGTCGCTGCCGCCCTCCACGTCCTTGAGCGCGACGCAGCCGTGGCTGGTGTTCGCCTTGCCGAAGGGGTCGCCCTCGTACCAGTAGTTGCCGTGGAGGTAGGTGCCGCTCCTGGTCAGCCGCATCGCGTGGGGGACGGCGGGGATGTCGTACTCGTTGCCGAGGCCGACGGTCTGGGAGTTCATGTGGGTGACCTTCTCCTTGGACATGACCACCATGGTGCCGCCCCACGACGGGTGCTTCGCGTCGCCGAGCGTGGCGGGCACGGTGGTGCTCTTTCCGTCCCGGACGACCGTCATCCGGTGCGTGGCGGCGTCCGCGGTGGAGACCTGGGAGCGGCCGATGCCGAACGGCTCGTCCTTGTCGACGTCGCCCCACATCCCCGGGGCGACCTCGACGTTCTTCAGCCGGTAGTGGATGGTCACCTTGGTACCCGGCTTCCAGTAGTCGGCCGGGCGGAAGTCCAGCCGGTTGTCGTCGAACCAGTGGCCCTTCACCTCGGTGCCGTTGTCCGTCTCGAAGGTGATCGCCTTGGCGACGGCATCCTTGTTCACGATCTTCGTGCTGAAGTCCACCTCGACGATCATGCCCACGCCGTACGTCTGGCCGTCGGCGATGTTGTCGTTGGTGGACACCTGCTTGTCGGGCGTGAGCGTGGTGAAGGCGGAGGTGGACGCGGCCAGCAGGCCGTCGGCGTCCGCCGCCTGGGCGTTCACCGTGTACGCGGTGCCGGGGGTGAGCGCGGCGGCGGGCTTCCAGCCGGTGCCGTCCGGGGTGATCGAGCCCTGGACGGGCCTGCCGTCCTTGTCGGTCACCTCGACGGTGGTGAGCCTGCCCTGGGAGACGGACACCCGCAGGGCGTTCGGCGCGACGCCGCGGGCGCCGTCCTTCGGCTCGACGTCCAGCACGGCGGCGGACGTCTTCGGCGTGTTCGTGTTCGGGTTCCCGGCCCCGGCCCCGGTCCCGGTGGCGCCGGCGGTGGCGGCGGCGCCCGCCGGGCCGGCCGCCTCACCGCCCTTGCCCTGGTCGTCACCGCAGGCCGCGGTCATCAGCAGGACCCCGCCCATCGTCAGTGCCACCGCGCCGCGGTTGAGACGGTCGGTGGTGCGTATGGCGGATCGGGTCGCCCGAACAGTGCTCACAGGTGCTCCTTCTCGGTGTTGGTCGCCAGCCTGTCCGCCCGTTCGTCCCGGCCACAACGGTGAGCCGGCGATCAGGGACCCCGGGGACGCCCGCACCTGCTCTGAGCTGGGAAGACGTGAGCTTCCTGGGACGCGTTCGCGGGACGGCGGAACCGTGGGACGGCTCGCCGCGTGCCTGTCCGCCGGAGCCCGCGCCACAGCGGCCGGGGGCGGGAACGGGGCGGGAACGGGGCGGGGAACGCGGTCAGGACCGGGGCCCCGGTGTGCGGCCCCGGCCAGGACCAGGGGCCCGGTCCGGGATCGGCCCCGGGAGCCTGCCCGGGGCCGGGGGCCGCTGGGAGGATCGACCGGGGGCGGCCCGCACCGGGTACGGTCTGATCGGCATGCGCGAGCGAGTCGCACTGCAGGGCGGCAGCATGGTGGCCGGGGGCATCGACGGTGGTGGCTTCCGGGTGGTGGCCGGCCTGCCGGTGGCGCCGACGGACGGAGAGGAACGGCTCGGATGACGGGAACCCCGGAACGGATCAGGGTGCTGATCGCGGACGACCAGCCGCTGGTGCGGCGAGGCCTGGCCCTGATCCTGGCCCCCGACCCGGCGTTCGAGGTGGTGGCCGAGGCGGACAACGGGCAGCGGGCGGTGGACCTCGCGCACGAACACCGGCCCCACGTCGTGGTGATGGACATCCGGATGCCGGTCCTCGACGGGGTCCAGGCGACCGAGCGGCTCTCGCGGGAGCTGCCCGCGTGCCGGGTCCTGGCGTTGAGCACCTTCGACATGGACGAGTACGTGGTCGCCGCCCTGCGCGCCGGCGCCTCCGGGTTCCTGCCCAAGGACGTCTCCCCGGAGGAGCTTTCGGCGGCGGTGCGGACGGTGCACGGCGGGGAGGCGGTGGTGGCGCCGCGCCTGCTCACCCGGCTGATCTCCGCCTACGTCACCTCGCCCCGCCTGCCGCGGCCGCCCGCGTCGGTGCCGGTGCCGGTGTCCGGGCCTGTCGAGCTGACGCCCCGGGAGATCGAGGTGTGGCAGCTGCTGGCCACCGGCCTCGACAACGCCGAGATCGCCTCGGCGATGGGCATCAGCGTCTCCACGGTCAAGAACCACATCACCAACGTCTTCGCCAAGCTGGGTGTCCGCGACCGTGCCCAGGCGGTGATCGCGGCCTACGAGTCCGGTCTGGTCGAGGTCCGGTCCGCGAACCCGGCGGGCTGAAGCGGGCCGGGTC
>NZ_JBHVET010000203.1:0-11864 GCF_042802135.1 Kitasatospora sp. NPDC057512 | reverse complement strand
CCCGGAGGTCGGCCACGTACTTGGTGATCAGGTCCGGTGACAGCCGGGGGATGTCGCCCTCGTCGTCCAGGGCCGCGGCCCGGACCGCCGCCCGGAACCGGTCCGCCGGCAGGGCGGATCCGGCGACCGGCTGGGCCGGCTCGGCGAAGGCGTGCAGCAGCGGGAGCAGCGAATGCTGCCGCCGGCGGTCGGGCAGGCCGTGCAGGGCGGTCTCGAAGCGCTCGATCCACTCGGCGTGGTCCTGGACGCGGGTCAGCGGGTGTCCGGCCGCCGTCAGCCAGTCGACGACGGTGTCGAGTGAGACGCCGTCGTCGTGCGGGTTGACCACGTTGTACGTCCGGTAGCCCTCCCGCGCGTCGTCGCCGAGCGCGGTGACGGCGCGCGCGGTGAAGTCCACCGGGAGCGCGTCGTAGTGCGCGCGGCCGTCGCCGGCGCCCCTCGTGTAGAAGCTGCCGGGTGCGATGCCCGTCGCCAGCAGGCTCAGCACGAGGCGGGTGAAGACGTCCGGGACGTTGAGCTGGCCGCGGTAGCGCGGGTGCGCGAGGATCAGGTTCGAGCGGAAGACGGCGACCGGCAGACCGAACCTCTCGTGCGCCTCGCGCAGCAGCACCTCGCCGGCCCACTTGCTGGCCGCGTAGCCGTCGGCGTAGTCACCGTCGAGGTCGCGTACCGTGCAGGCGGTGCGGATGTCCGCCCGCTCGTCGGCGGCCGCCGCGTTCCCGAAGACGACGGCGACCGTCGACAGGTAGGTGAACCGCTTGGTCCGGGAGGTGACCGCGAGCCTGATCAGTTCGGCCGTTCCCAGCACGTTGGGGCCGAACAGCTGGCTGTAGGGCAGGACGTGGTTGACCTGTGCCGCCGGGTGGACGATCAGGTCCACGGTGTCGGCCAGCCGCCGCCAGGTCTCCTCGTCGAGCCCGAGACGCGGTTCCCCGATGTCGCCGGCGACCACCCGGAGGTGCCGGGCGGCGGCCGCGCGGTAGCGCTCCACGAGGTCCGGGTCGCCGCTGTCGAAGGCCGCGTCGAGCCGGGCCCGGGCCTCCTCGACACAGGAGCCGCGGACCACGCACACCAGCGTGCCGCCGCGCTCCGCCACGCGCTCCAGCCATTCGAGACACAGGAAGCGGCCCAGGTAGCCGTTGGCGCCGGTCAGCAGGACGGTCCGGGCCTCGGGCAGCGGACCGGCCGGCCTCCGCCCCTCGGCCTGCTCGACGGTCCGCGGGTCGAGGAACGCCTCCAGCCGCAGCTGGGCCGCGTCGAGTCGCGTCGCGTCCGGGCCGTGGATGCTGTCGGCGGTCGGACGGCGGTGTTCCGCCGTGAGCGCCCGCTCGACGTGATCGGCCACCTGCCGCAGCGAGTTGACCGGGTTGATGATCACGTCGACCGGGACGTCGACGTGGAAGATCTCCTTCATCAGCTGGGAGAACGACAGCGCCGTGAGGCTGTCGCCGCCGAGTTCGAGGAAGCGTGTGTCGGGCTCCACGACACCCTCGTCCAACCCCAGGAGCGCCTGCGCGGCCCGGAGTACGGTCGCCGGCGGCGGCTGGTCGGTGCCGGCCTGACGCAGCGTCCGGAGCTCCTCGGCCTCGCGGTCGGACAGCTCGGTGTACAGCGCTTCGAGACGCCCGCCGTACCGCTTCACCAGGGCTGGCCGCAACGGCTTGCGCACTCCGGAGAGCAGCCCGTTCTCCTGGGTGAACGGCTCGGTCTCGACGAGCAGGTCCCGGGGGATCTCGTAGGAGTTCAGCCCCGCCTCGGTGGCGATCTCCCGCAGGGAATCCCGCAGGAGCGCCCTGAGGCGCCGGGCGTCCCCGTCGACGCGGTCGAGGGCGTCCCGCGTCGGCACGACGACCGCGAGCAGGTAGGCGCGGGCGCCGCTGCCGTACAGGAAGACCTGCCGGACGACCGGACTGCCGGTGAAGAGCGCCTCCAGGCGGGAGACGGCGACGAACTCGCCCTGGGAGAGCTTGATGACGTTGGAGCGGCGGTCGACGTACCGCAGCTCGTCGGGGCCGACCCGGGCCATGATGTCGCCCGTGCGGTAGAAGCCGTCCTCGTCGAAGACCTCGGAGGTGGCGTCCGGACGCCGGAAGTACCCGGGGACGAGCCGCTCGGACCTGATCAGCAGTTCGCCCCTGGGGTACGGCGCGTCGGTGCCGAAGTACCCCAGCTCGGGCACGTCGACCAGCTTGTGGTCGGTCACCGGCGGGCGCTGCATCCGGCCGTCGAGGGAGACGACCCCGGCCTCCGTCGACCCGTAGCCGTCGATCAGCCTGACCTGGAAGCAGTCCTCGACGAACTTCGTCGTCTCGGCGCTCGGCGGGGCCGAGGCGCTGGCGGTCCACAGGAGGCGGCCGCCCATGACCTCCTCCCGCAGCTCCTTCCTCACCTGCTCCGCCGTCACTTGCTCGGCCGTCACTTGCTCGGCCGCATCGCCGCCGGTCCCGGTCCGGCGGGACAGCTCCGCCCGGTAGTGCTGGAGGAACAGGTCGGAGATGCGGGGAACCATGAGCAACTCGGTGGGACGGACCAGGGAGAGGTCCTCGAAGAGCGTCGACAGGTCGCTGGAGGCCGCGAAACAGGCGAGGCCCCCCTTGGCGAGCGTCCCGAACAGCGCGCCCCTTCCCATCACGTGGCTCAACGGCAGGAAGTTGAGCACGATGGCGGGCCGCACCGGCTGGCCGGGCACGTAGTCGATCCAGAAGGTCCGGACCAGACGCTCGGTGTACACGGCCCCCTTGGGGGTGCCGGTGCTTCCCGAGGTGTAGATCAGCGAGCTCGGCGTGTCGGGCGCCGACCCGTCGGGAACCCGGGGGAGCGGCGGCAGCGCCCTTCCCCGCTCGACGGTCGACGCCAGCGTGTCCAGGGCCACCCCCCGGCCCTGCGCCGCGAGCCGGGCGCGTGCGGACTCCAGCTCCTCCCGGTGGGTGGTGGCCTCGGGCCGGTGGCCGATGACCACGATCCTGCCCAACGAGGCGGTGTTCGCCGCGAGTTCGAGCGCGACGTCCAGCTGGTCGACGTCCACCACGAGCAGGCGCGGTCCGGTCTGCTCGACGACGGGGGTCAGATGTGCCGCCGAAGCCCCCGACTGCAGCGGGACGGACACCGCGCCGGAGCGGACGCAGGCCAGGTCCGCCACGGCGTACTCGGCGCTCGTGGGCCCGAGGAGGGCGACGAAGTCGCCGGGGCCCAGCGGCTGTTCGGGGTGGTGGCGCCAGTCGGAGGCCACCGCGCCCACCCGCTCCTGGAGTTCGCCGTACGTGAGCGTGTCGAAGCGCCGCAGGAGGCGCAGCGTGGTGCGGCCCGTCTCCGGGTCGGTGACCGGCTCGGTGGCGCGCTCGCCCAGGGCGGGGCGGTCCGCGTACGCCTCCAGCACGGTGGCCACCAGCTCGGCGAGCGGCAGGTCGGGGCGGCGGATCGCCTCGGTGACGGCGTCCAGGGGCGCGGTGTCACGGAACTGGGCGTCGGTCGCGTACAGGTGGGCGCTTCGTCGTTCGGCACGTGCGTCGAGTTCGTCGGCGGGGAGGTGCGAGAGGGACACGAATGATCTCCTATGCAGCCGAGAAAAAAGACATGTGGACATCGTCTCTTCGGTCCGCCTGTCCACCGCTGTCGCGGCGACGGGTGCCATCGGGGCGGGATGCGACCATGGCACGAAGGCGGGGGAGCGACCGGCGACCCTCAGGTGGCCGAGGCCTGCTCGGCCACTCCGGTACGGGGTGGGGTGCCATGGCGGAGGACTGGCGGGGCGACAGGATCGGCACCGCGCTGAACGGCACCAACCCCACGGTGCTCCGGCGCCTCGACGCCGGCTTCGCGGTGATCGGCGACGTGCAGTTCCTGCCCGGGTACTCGGTCCTGCTGGTGGACGAGCCCGGTGTGCAGCGCCTGTCCGAACTCCCGCGGAGCAGACGATCGGCCTTCCTGGCGGACATGGACCGGCTGGGTGAGGCCGTAGAGCTGGTCTGCCGGCGGCTGGACCCGCGGTTCCGGCGGGTGAACCTGGAGATCCTCGGCAATACCGACCACTTCCTGCACGCACACGTGTGGCCCCGGTACGAGTGGGAGAGCCCGGATCTCGTCCGCCGTCCGGTGTGGCTGTACCCCACGGAGAACTGGCGCAATCCCGCGTGCGCGCTCGGACCGGAGCACGACGCCTTGCGCGAGGCGATCGGCCGCGAACTCGACCGGCTCCACGGCTGAGTCACGGCTCTCCGAATACCCGGATCCGGGGCGTCACTACTGGTAGCAGCACCCGCCGTACTCGTCGCAGTCGTAGTCGATGCCGCCGTCGGGGCTGTGGGTGCGGCTCAGTTCCTGGTTGTCCACGGGGCAGATCGGGGTGAATGACGGATTGACCTGGAGGAAAGTCGAGTCCTTCAGGGAGAATACGGAATTGACGACGTCGAGGCCGTGTTCGCGAATCCCTTGCCGGATGAAGTCGAAAGCGTCGTAGACGTGGCCGCAGCCGCACGTGATCGGGGTGCATCTGAAATTCTTCACCCTGACGCCCAGCTCCACCCTGATCCTCTCGGTTTCCTCGGGGGATATCGGGCGGAGCCCTGTGCGGCGAATCCGCTCCGGAGTCCAGAACCGCTCCTTGACGAGCGCGGCCTGGGCGCGGGTCAGGTAGAACGAGGCCGAGACGCCACTGGTGATCGTGGCGATGACGATGTCTGCGACGGCTTCGTCGTTCGCCGAGGTCACCACTTTTCCGGCGGCGACCATCCTGTCGATTTCCGCTAGCAGCTTCATGGTGCCCACTTCCTTGTTGTCAAGTATGCGACGCCCCGCAACCGCTCACAAGCCACCCGGAGAGTTACCGGCCAGCCGGTAAATGGGTTGCGGAACTCCGGGGCGGGGTGTCGTATCCCGGATATGACGATTGTGCTGGGAACGCCGACCGCGGGCGGGGTGCGCGTGGCCATGGGCGCACTGCGGGAGTGGCAGGACGACGGGGCGCCGATGCAGCTGCACTCGGGGGACATCGGCTGGAACTGCCGGTTCGGGACGGCGGAGACGGCCGCGCTGGTGCGGACCTGGAGCCGGAGCGGACGGATCCTCGCCGTCGGGATGCTGGACTCGCCGACGGTGCTGCGGATGACGGTCGCTCCCGACGCCTTCCGGGACGAGGACCTGGCGCGGCGGCTCGTCGAGGACGTCTCGCTGCCTGAGCGAGGCGTGCTGCCGGACGGGGCGGCGTCCATCGAGGCGCCACAGGGCCTGCTGCTCCACGACCTGCTGACCACGGAGGGCTGGGGCGTCGACGAGCCGTGGACGCCGCTGTTCCGCGACCTCGCGGAGGCGGTGGAGGACCCGGGCGTACGGATCAGGGCGATCGGTCCGGAGCAGGCGCAGGACTTCGCCGACGTCCTGCGGTCGGCGTTCGACACCTCGCGGCCGACGCGCGCGTACTGGCATGCGATGTCGGCGGGGCCGTTCTCCGCCGACGCCCGCTGCCTGGGCGCCTACGACGACGGGGGCAGCCCGGCGGCGGTGGTGACGGTCTGGTCGGCCGGTCCGGGGAAGCCGGGGCTGGTCGAGCCGATGGGCGTCCACGAGGACCACCGCGGTCGCGGATACGGCCGGGCGATCACCCTCGCCGGGGCGGCCGCGCTACGGGCGATGGGCTCGTCGAGCGTCCGCGTGTGCACACCGAGCTCCAACGTCGGCGGCGTCGCCACGTACAGGGCGGCCGGGTTCGAGGCGAGGCCGGAGATCGGCGACCGGATCCGCAAGGCCTGACGCCGTTGCGGCCCGGGTCCTCCGGCCGACGCCGGTGGAGCGGGGATCCGGGCGTGGGCCGGTTCAGCGCTGCGCCGCGGCCTGCCGCAGCGCGCGGTGGGTGGGGGAGTCGTCGGGCGCGGTCAGGACGACGAGTTCGAGGTTGTGGGTGCCGGGGACGACGTAGGCGGTGTAGTCCAGGTCGAGCCGGCCGGCCCGGGGGTGCTGGAAGCCGTGGCTGCCGGTGGCCGGGCCGCGGACGTCGTGCTCCTCCCAGAAGGCGGCGAACCGGCTGCTGCGCGCCGTCAGTTCGGCCACGAGGCGGGTGCCGCGTTCGTTGTGGGGGTCGGCGGCCAGTGCGTGGCGCAGGCGGTGGACGTTGCCGCGTGCCGTCTTCTCCCAGTCGGTGAGGAGCCGGGGCGCCCGGGGGTCGCAGAAGACGAACCAGGCGAAGTTGCGCTGCTCGGGCCGGAGTTCGGCGTAGTCGAGGAGCAGCCAGGCCTCGGCGTCGTTCCAGGCGAGGATGTCGCGCATGGGGGTGACCACGTGGGCGGGCCACGGGGTGATCGAGGCGAGGAGCCGCAGGGTCGCCTCCGGTACGTCCGGGGCCATGGTGGCGGGGCCCGCCTGGTGGACGGGGTTTCCGGTGGCGAGGCGGTGGAGGTGGCGGCGGGCGTCGGCGTCGAGCTGCAGGGCGGTGGCGAGGGCGTCCAGGACCTCGGGGGAGGGACGGCGCTGACGGCCCTGTTCGAGCCGGGTGTAGTACTCGGGGCTGATGCCGGACAGGGTGGCGACCTCGGCTCTGCGCAGTCCGTTCAGTCGGCGGGTGCCGGTCCGGGGCAGGCCGGCGGCCTCCGGGGTCAGTCGGGCCCGGCGGGTGCGCAGGAAGTGGGCCAGTTCGGGGAGTGCCGCTGATGGTGCCATGCGGCGAGTATCGGTCGCCGCGCGGCACGGGGGGTAGCCCTGCCGGGGCCACCCCCGGCGGGGCCTCCCCTTGGCGGTGTCTCGTCGCGGTGCGCGCGGCGGCGCAGAGTGGCCGCCGGGGGCGCCGCGCGACGCGGGCTGCCCCGGTCGCCGACGGGCCGGTTCCGGCCTGTCGGCGCGTTCGCGCGTCCGTCGTTCCCGGAGCGCGTCCTTCGTCCTTGGAGTCCGTCCATGCCCGCACGTCCCGGCGAACCGCATTCGCCAGCCCCGTCCATGCCCGCACGTCCCGGCGAACCGCTTTCGCCCGCCCCGTCCATGCCCGCACGGCCCGTACGGGCCGGGGGACCGAAGTCCGACGGCCCGGGGCCCGACACCCCGCCGTCCGTCCGGTACGCGCCCCTGGTGGTGCTGAGCGCGGCGGCGGGTCTGGACGCCGGTGGTGTCGCCGTCCTCAACAGCGCCCTGCCCTCGGTGGGCGCGCGGTTCGGCACCTCGGCGCAGAACCTGTCCTGGGCGGTGACCGGCTACGCGCTCGCGTTCGCGGGGCTGCTGCTGTGCGGCGGGGCGATGGCGGACCGGCTGCGGCGTCGGCGGGTGCTGGTCGGGGGCCTGGTGACGGTGGCGGTGGGCGCCGCCCTGGCGTTCGCGGCGCCCGCGTTCTGGGCGGTCGTGGTGGGACGCGTGTTGCAGGGCGCGGGGGCCGCGATCACCATGCCGGCGGCCACGGCCCTGCTGACCTCGGTCTATGCCGACGGACCGGTGCGTTCGCGCGCGCTGGGCGTGTTCTCCGCGGCGCAGGCGGGCTGCTACGGGGCCGGTCTGGTCCTCGGGGGCGTGGTCACCGGCGCCTTGGGCTGGCGCTGGGTGTTCGCGCTGCAGGCCGCGGCGGCGGCGGTCACCGCCGTGGCCGCCGTGCGGTGGCTGCCACCGGGTGAGCGGCCCCGCCGGGGCTCCCTGGACGTGACGGGGGCCGGGGCGCTGGTGGCGGCGATCGCCCTGACCGTCTTCAGCGCGGACCTGGCCTCCCGCCCCGGCGGCGGCCCGCTCGCGGGCGCGCTGGCGGTGGCCGCCGTGGCCGGGGGTTGGCTGTGGTGGCGCCGCGGGCGCACCGGCGGCGGGGACGCGGTCCTGCTGGACCGGGACCTTCTGCGTACGCCCGGCGTACGGACCGCGGCGGTGGTGGCCGGCGCGTTCTACTTCTGTGTCACCGGGTCGCTGTTCCTGCTGCCGCTCTACCTCCAGCAGGTGCGCGGCATGTCCCCGGCCGCCTCGGGCCTCGCGGTCCTTCCCGTCAGCCTGGCCGTGGCTGCGGCCGCCCTGGTCTCCGGGCGGCTGATGAGGACCCGCGGGCCGCGCCCGCTGCTGGCCGCGGGCCTCCTGCTCACCGCCGGCGGCGTACTGCTGTGGTGTGCGGCGGGGGAGCAGACCCCTTACCTCGGACCGGTGTTGGCCGGCCTGGTCGTCACCGGCATCGGGCAGGGCCTGGCTTTCCCCGCCATCACCGTCACCGGCCTGCGCGACGTGCCGGACCAGGCCCACGGCACCGCCTCGGCGGTCACGGCCACCGCCCTGCAGATCGGCAGCGGCATCGGCCCCACTGTCCTCGCCGGCATCGCCCAGAGCGTCGGTGCGGCGGGCCACGGCGAGCTGTCCCTGGGCGGCCACCACCTCGCCTACGCCGCGGCGGCCGCGCTCCTGCTGCTCGTAGGCCTCCCGGCCACGGCCCGGCTCGCCAGGCGGGGCGGCTGACGAGCCCCGCTGCCCCCGGGGCGCCGCATGAACCAGAGGGGAAGGCCCCGCCCCGGGGCGGTGAAGTCTCGGTGGTCGTGACCGGGGATTTGCATGAACCAGTCAACGAAGCTGTCGGCCAGTGCTATGTTACCCGGCGGTTCGAGAGTCCGTGCGACGGCTCCGAACTGTGCGTCCCGCCACAAGTCACCACTGCCTCAGCACCGTTGACCCCGAAGGGACCCTCCACGTGACCGTGCGCAAGCTGACGCTGTCAGCCGCGGCGACAACCACCGTGCTCCTCCTCTGCGGCGCCGCCCTCACCGGGGCGGCGGCCTCACCGGCCGCCGCGAGCACCACCGCCGCCACCTCAACCGCCGCGCCCGCGACGACCGCGCCGACCGACCCGTCCTCCTCGTCCGTCGACCCGAGCACGTCGGCGACGCTGGCGCCCCCGACAACCGGCACGGCTACGGCCGCGGCCACGGTGGCGGCCCCGGCGCAGGGCAGCGCGCCGGCGACCGCCACCACCGCTCCCGTCCTCGCGCTCTCCTCCTTCGACCCGAACAGCGGCACCGCCGTGCTCGCACCGGCCACCACCGGTCCGCAGTCGCTGTCCGCCCAGGCCACGGCCGCTGACGCCGCGTCCGCCGTCCGGCCCGGGCAGCTGATCGACAGCCCGCCCACCCCGGCGGCCCCGCACGGCGCGCTGGTCGCCGTCACCGGTGTGCAGCCGACCGCCGACGGGAAGGTGGCCGTCACCACCCGCCCGGCCACCCTCCCCGAACTGCTCGGCGCCACCAGCACCAACCTGCGCAGCGCCGTCAGCCCGAGCAGCTTCGAGGTCCACCCGCAGATCGGCGGCGTCCAGGTCGTCACCGACTTCGGAGCGACCTCCGGCCAGGGCTCCGTGTCCGGCAGCCTCGGGCTGAGCGCCGACGCCACCGTCCCGCTGCCCGACGGCAGTTCGGCGAAGCTGTCCGGCTCGGTCTCGCTCCACCCGGCGATCGACTTCTCCTACCAGGGCGGCCTCGGCCTCATCGACCCCCAGCAGGCCCGGGTCGGCTTCACCCTGGGCGCGCACGCGGACTGGCGGGTCAGCGCGAACCTCACCGCGAGCACCGGGCCGGTCCGGATCCCGCTCGCCACGTACAGCGCCAGCCCCGTGGTGATGGTGGGCCCGCTGCCCGTCGTGATCAACCTGGCCTTCACCCTCTCCGCCGACGTCAGCGCCGACGGCACCGTCACCCTCGACGCCGAGCAGGCCTATGACGGCCAGTGGGGCGTCCACTCCGACTACGTCAAGGGCCCGGGCTGGACCACCACCACCGACCCCGGGAACTCCACCGTCTCCCCGCTGCGCCTCGACCTCAGGGGCTCCGCCTCGGCGAAGGCCGGCCTGCTCGCCGAAGGCTCGATCGCCCTGTACGACACGGTCGGCGTGAAGGCCTCCATCGAGCCGTACCTGCGGGCCGCCGTCAACGGCTCCGTCGTCCTCGACGGCACCAGCACCACGCCGACCGTCAACGGCACGGCGGCCCTCTACGGCGGACTCGACATCAACGGGGCGCTGATGGCCCGGCTCGCCATCCTCGGCACCCCGATCCTCTCGGCCGACCTGCCCTTCCTCGCCTTCCACCGCGAATGGCCGCTCGTCTCGGTGGGCGCCGGACAGTCCCCGGTGCCCCTGGTGAACTGGACCGCGCTCAGTGCCGGCCTGTTCGACGACAACCGCTCCGCCTACCTCAAGACCCGGCCGGACTGGGACCCGGGCGCGCTCAAGGCCTCCTGCCCGGACGGCACCCGGCTGATCGGACTCAGCCACGGCGGCGACAACGGCCTGTGCACGGACGTCACCAAGCCGGACCTCTGGGACGCAGGCCACGCGTACGTCGTCGACCACGGCGGCACCTACGTGACCACCGACTGGGCACCGGGCTACGCCAAGGCCCAGTGCCCGGCCGGCTCCGTCCTCACCGGCTACAGCCGCAACGGCCGCACCATGGGCGCGCTCTGCGCCAAGTCCGCGGCCCCGCTGGGGACATCGACCCGCACGCTCTGGTTCGACAAGGGCGACAACCGCCCCACCGCGGCCGCCGGCGGCGACTTCTCCTACGGCTTCGCCAAGGGCCAGTGCGCCAACGACGAGGTCGCCGCGGGCCTGGCCTACACCCAGCCCTGGTGGCAGCTCTGGGCGGCCCGGCCCTACGCGCTGCTCTGCCAGAAGCTCGCCTGACAGTGAGACCGTGACGTGGTGATGCCCCGGCGGGGCGTCAGCACCCACACCGCCGACCGCCCCGTGGCGACACGGGGCGGTCGTCCTGTGTCCGGGGCGGGCGCGACCATCACGGTGATCGACACGTGCGGCAAGGTGGTCTCCCTCAGCCCGTAGACGGAGGGAAGGACGGAGATGGCGATCGCCTACAGCCTCGACCTGGTGACCACGTGGACCACGGCCGAGGTCGCCCGGAGCCTCGCCGACGCCGCCCGGCCGATGCGGCTCTTCGAGATCCCTGTGACCGTCGACGCCCTGCTCGGCGACGACGCGCTCACCGTGCACCGCACCTGGATCCGGGTGACCCCGTGCAGGCCCACTCCCTGGGGGGACCCGCGGATCGGCGGCCGTGTCTTCACCCCGACCGTCTCGGTCGCGTTCCGGCTGGGCAAGCACACCGACATCCCCGGCCAGCAGGACGACATGACCCGCCTGGCCGTCGGACTCCTCGCGCAGGTGCCCGGCGACGCGGTCCTGCACTTCGACTACGAGGACGTCTGGCTGGTGCGCCAGGACGGCGAGCCGGCCCTCAACGAGCGCTCCGACCTCTGGCCGCCGAACCGCCTCGCCGCCGTCCCGGGGCCCTACCGCCGCCGGACGCACGAGTTCACCGACTGGGACTGAACCCCGTGGGATCGAACTGAAGGAGTGCCGTCGGTCCAGGGGGCACAAAGCGCCCGAAGATCACCCGTTTGAGTGAAGATCCAGACTCGAACAAACCGAACTGACTGGCCGTCATCGACGATGCATGCGGAACAGGTCGTTCAGCGCTGCGCTGGTTCGGCACGGGCGACCTGCGGTCGTACGCATCGTGTGCACTGAGGGGATCCACGTCATGAGTGAGCTGGTCAACGCCACCGACCCGGGTATCGAGGTCAACGGCACGGCATGGGGCAAGGGCGCGGCCGAGAAGACCTACCAGGCCAACGGCTTCGACCCGGCCCGGGAGGACAGCAAGCTCTCCTACACCCCGCGCCGTGCGGCGAAGACGGTCTTCAACACCTACCAGGGCGGCAACGGCCTGACCCTGTCCGGGTATGTGGCCGCCGACGCCGCCCACGACTCCCGGTACGGCACCTCCGCCGCCGGCACCGGCGTCGACTACCGCCAGGGCGGGCCGGGCGCGGACATCGCGCGCATCCCCGCCGACGCCTTCGACGAGATCGTCATCGGCGGCGTCGGCATCATCGGCGACGAGGGCGAGCGCAAGGAC
>NZ_JBHVET010000202.1:0-11877 GCF_042802135.1 Kitasatospora sp. NPDC057512 | reverse complement strand
GCCTGGAACTGACCTACGCCGAGGCCGAGGCGCACGCCAACCGCCTCGCCCACCGGCTGATCGCGCGCGGCGCCGGCCCCGGGGAGACCGTCGCCCTGCTGCTGCCCCGCTCGGCGGACACCGTGCTCGCCGAACTGGCGGTGGCGAAGACCGGCGCCGCCTTCCTGCCCGTCGACCCGCACTACCCCGAGGAGCGGATCGGGGCGATGCTGCGCGACGCGGCGCCCGCGCTGACCCTGGACGCCAAGGAGGTCGCCGAGCTGCTCGCCGCCGACCCCGACGGCGCCCCCGGCCACCGCCCCACCGACGCCGACCGCACCCGCCCGCTCGACCCGGACGACCCCGCCTACGTCATCTTCACCTCCGGCTCCACCGGCACCCCCAAGGGCGTCGTGGTCACCCACCGCGGCCTCGCCGCCTTCGCCGCCGCCGAGGCCGCGCACTACGAAGTCGCCCCGGGGGACCGGGTGCTGGCCTTCGCCACCCCCAGCTTCGACGCCTCGGTGCTGGAACTGTGCCTGGCCCTGCCGCACGGCGCCCGGCTGGTGGTGCCCGAGCCCGGACCGCTGCTCGGCGCCCGGCTGGCCGAACTGCTCCGGGCGGAGCGGATCACCCACACCCTGCTGCCGCCCGCCGCCCTCGCCACCCTGCCGGCCGACACCCCCGGCAGCCTGCCCGCACTGAAGACCCTGATCGTCGGCGCCGAGGCCTGCGGCGCCGACCTGGTCGCCCGCTGGGCCCCGCACCACCGGATGGTCAACTCCTACGGCCCCACCGAGGCCACCGTGGTCGCCACCTGGTCCGCGCCGCTCACCGCCGACGGCGCCGCCCCGCCGATCGGCCGCCCGCTGCCCGGCACCGGCGCGTACGTCCTGGACGCCCGGCTGCGGCCGGTGCCCGACGGCGTCCCCGGCGAACTGTGGCTGAGCGGACCGGCCCTGGCCCGCGGCTACCTCGGCCGCCCCGGGCTGACCGCCGCCCGCTTCACCGCCGACCCGTACGGGCCGCCCGGCGGCCGGATGTACCGCACCGGCGACCTGGTGCGCCGCGACCGCCACGGCGAACTGCACTACCTGGGCCGCACCGACCACCAGCTCAAGCTGCGCGGCCACCGGATCGAGGCCGGCGAGGTGGAGGCCGTGCTGGCCCGCCACCCGGCCGTCCTGGACGCGGTGGTGAGCATCCGGGAGGACGAGCCCGGACTGCCCCGGCTGGTCGCCCACCTGCTGGCCGCCCCCGGCACCGAACCGCCGACCGCCGCCGAACTGCGCGCCCTGGCCGCCCGCGCCCTGCCCGGCCCCATGGTCCCCACGGCCTTCGCCGTGCTGGAGCGCTTCCCGCTCACCGCGAGCGGCAAGACCGACCGCGCCGCCCTGCCCGCCCCCGACCCGGCCGAGGCCGAGCCGGCCGGACGGGTGGCCCCCCGCACCCCCACCGAGGAGGCGGTGGCGGAGATCTGGGCCGAGGCCCTGCGCACCGCCGTCGGCGCCACCGACGACTTCTTCCAGCTGGGCGGCGACTCCATGCGCGCCCTGCTGATCGCCTCCCGGGCCAACGACGCCTTCGGCGTCACGCTCACCCCCCGCGACGTGCTGGTCTCCCGCACCGTGGCCGCCCTGGCCGACCTGGTGGAGGACCTGGTGCTCAGCGAACTCGAAGCCGCCGCGCTGGACGGCCCCGACGAACCCGCCGCCCCCGGCAGCCCCGACGATGACGAACGGTGAGGACCCGACGACCATGACGCCTTCGACGCCTTCGAAGCGGGACCGCGCCGCGGCCCTGCCCGCCGACCTGCGCGAGGCCCTGCGCCGGCGGCTGGCCGGCCGGTCCGGCGGCGATGGGGCCGCCGCCGAGCGGGTCATCCCGCGCGCCGACCGCGGCCGTCCGCTGCCGCCCTCCTTCGTCCAGCAGCGGCTCTGGTTCCTCGACCGGCTGCGCCCCGGGGACCCGCGCTACAACAGCGCCGTCGCCCTGCGCTTCACCGGCGGGCTGGACCGCGCCGCGCTCGCCGCGGCGCTGACCGCCGTGGTGGCGCGCCACGAGGCGCTGCGCACCACCTTCGCGGAGAGCGACGGCCGACCGGTGCCGACCGTCCGGGAGGCCGGGCCGGTGGAGCTGCCGGTCCGCGAGCCGGCCCCGGGCGAGAGCCTGGACGCCGTCCTGCTCCAGGAGTACTCCCGGCCCTTCGACCTCGAACAGGGGCCGCTGCTGCGCGCCCTGCTGGTCGCCGAGTCGCCGCGGGCCCACGTCCTGCAGCTGACCGCCCACCACATCGTCACCGACGGCTGGTCGATGGGCGTCGTCCTGGACGAGCTGTGCACCGCCTACGACGCCCTGGCCCGCGGCGCCGACCCCGCACTGCCCGAAGTCGCCGCCCAGTACCCGGACTTCGCGGCCTGGCAGCGCGAGCAGCTCTCCGGCGACCGGCTGGAGCGGCAGCTCGCCCACTGGCGGCAGAAGCTGGCCGGCGCCGTGCCGTCCGACCTGCCGCTGGACCACCCGCGGCGCGGCGAGGAGGCCGGCCCCGGCGGCCTGCACACCTTCACCGTCCCTGCGCCGCTCACCGCCCGGCTGCGCGCCCTCGCGGCCGAACGGCAGGGCACCCTCAACACCGCGCTGGTGGCCGGCACCCAGGCGCTGCTCGCCCGCTGGTCCGGCCAGCAGGACGTCACCGTCGGCACCCTGATGGCCGGGCGGACCCGCACCGAGCTGGAACGGGCCGTCGGCTGCTTCGTCAACACGGTGGTGCTGCGCACCCGGGTGGCGCCCGAGGCCTCCTTCCGCGAGCTGCTCGCCGCCGCCACCGAGACCGGCAACGACGCCCTCGCGCACGGCGACACGCCCTTCGAGCGGATCGTCGAGGCGGTCGGCGCGCCCCGCGAGGCCGGCCGCAACCCGCTGTTCGACGTCCTGGTGCTGCTGCACCCCGCCCCGCCCACCGCCGGGGACCGGCCCGGACTCGCCACCGCCCCGGTCACCGTGCCCCGGCAGGCCGCCACCTTCGACCTCAGCGTGGAGTTCGTCCCCGACGGCGAGGCGCTCACCGGCGTCCTGGAGTACCGCGCCGACCTCTTCGACGCGCCCACCGCCGGCCGGATGGCCGAGCAGCTGCTGCGCCTGCTGGAGGGCGCCGCCGCCGAACCGGACCGCCCGCTCGCCACCCTGCCGCTGCTCTCCGCCCGGGAGACCGAGCGGGTCACCCGGGACTGGAACGCCACCGCGCTGCTCGTCGAGCCCGTCGGCCTGCCGGAGCTGCTCCGGCGCCGGGCCGAACGGACCCCGCACGCCCTGGCGCTGGTCGCGGGGGAGGAGCGGCTGGACTACGCCACGCTGGACGCCCGCGCCGAACAGCTCGCCCGCCAACTGGTCGCCACCGGCGCCGGCCCCGAAGGGCTGGTCGCGCTGCGGCTGCCGCGCACCGCCGACCTGGTGGTCGCCGTCCTCGCGGTCTGGAAGGCCGGCGCCGGCTACCTGCCGATCGACCCGGCGCTGCCCCGGGAGCGGGTCAGCTACCTGCTGGCGGACGCCCAGCCGACCCTGCTGCTGGACGAGGACGTCCTGCGCGAACTGACGGGCAACGACCCGGCCGACGCCACCCTCCCCGCGCCGGACCTCGGGGCGACCGCGTACGTGCTCTACACCTCCGGCTCCACCGGCCGCCCCAAGGGCGTCACCGTCCCGCACCGCGCCCTGGCCCACCTGCTCGCCGCCCACCGGGCCGGCTTCGTCGCCGACGCCGGCGGCGGCCCGCTGAACGTCGCGCTGACCGCCTCCTTCTCCTTCGACACCTCGCTGGAGGGCCTGCTGCTGCTGGCCGACGGCCACCCGCTGCACCTGGTCGACGAGACCACCCGGATGGACCCGGCCGCCCTGGTCGAGTACGTCGTCCGCCACCGGATCGACTTCCTCGACCTCACCCCCTCCTACCTGCGCCAACTGCTGCCCGCCGGGCTGCTCGACGACCCCCGCCACCGCCCCCGGGTGCTGATGCTCGGCGGCGAGGCGGTCGCCCCCCGGCTCTGGCGCGAGCTCGCCGCCCGCCCGGAGACGGCCGCCTACAACTACTACGGCCCCACCGAGTGCACCGTCGACGCGCTCGCCTGCCGGATCGACGGCGGGGACCGGCCGCTGATCGGCCGCCCGCTGCCCAACGTCCGCGCCTACGTCCTGGACGCCCGGCTCCAGCCGGTGCCGCCCGGGGTCAGCGGCGAGCTCCACCTGGCCGGCGAGCAGCTCGCCCGCGGCTACGCCGGCCGCCCCGGCCTGACCGCCGCCCGCTTCACCGCCGACCCGTACGGCCCGCCCGGCACCCGGATGTACCGCACCGGCGACCTGGCCCGCTGGACGGCCGACGGGCGCCTGGAGTACCTCGGCCGCGCCGACGACCAGGTCAAGGTGCGCGGCCACCGGATCGAACCCGGCGAGATCGAGGCGGCCCTGCTGGAGCTGCCCGAGGTCCGCGCCGCCGCCGTGGTCGCCGTGCCCGACGCCCACGGCCACAACCGGCTGGCCGCCTACCTGGTCTTCGCCGAGGGCGTTGCCCGCCCCGCCGCCGAACTGCGCGCCGCCCTGCGCCGGGTGCTGCCCGACCACCTGGTGCCGTCCTCCTTCACCGTGCTCGACACCCTGCCGCTCGGCACCAGCGGCAAGCTCGACCGCCGCGCCCTGCCCGCCCCCGAAAACGACGGCCGGGAAGGGGAGTTCATCGCCCCGCGCACCCCCGAGGAGGAGACCCTCGCGACCATCTGGGCCGAGGTGCTGGGCGTGCCCAGGGTCGGCGTCACCGACAACTTCTTCGAACTCGGCGGCGATTCGATCCTGAGCATCCAGGCCGTCTCCCGGGCCCGCGCGTTGGGACTGCGGATCGGCTCCCAGGACGTCTTCCGCCACCAGACCGTCGCCGACCTGGCCGCCGCGGCCCGCACCGCCGAGCCGCCGGCCGCCCCGGCGCCGCGCCACCAGGACGGGCCGGCCCCGCTGACCCCCGTCCAGGACTGGTTCCTCGCCGCCCACGGCCCGCTGCGGCACTTCACCATGTCGATGCTGCTCGACCTGCCGTACGGGCTGGACGAAGCCGCGCTGGAACGGGCGCTGGGCGCGCTGGTGGCCGCCCACCCGGCGCTGCGCACCCGCTTCACCCGTACCGGGGACGGCTGGCGCCAGGAGCCGGTCGCGGACGCCGGAGCGCTGCTGACCGCCCTCGACCCGGCCGCGGACCCGGCAGGGAACCCGGTTTCGGACCGGGAGGCGGCCGCCGAGGCCGCCCGCGCCGAGCTGGACCCGGCCACCGGGGCGCTGCTGCGCGCGGTGCTGTTCCGGCCCGCCGACGGCGCCCGGCCCCAACTCCTCCTGGCCGCCCACCACCTGGCCGTCGACAGCGTCTCCTGGCGGGTCCTGCTCGCCGACCTGGCGCAGGCCTACCGGCAGGCCGCCGCGGGCCACGCTCCCGACCCGGTGCCCGAGCGCACCGCCTTCACCGACTGGGCCCACCGCCTCGCCGACCTGGTCCGCACCGGCGGCCTGGACGCGGACCTGCCGTACTGGACCGCCGAGACCGCCGCCCCCGCCGAGCCGCTGCCCGTCGACCTGCCCGGCACCCCCACCACCGGCTCGGTGCGCACCCTGCGCACCCGGCTCGACCGGGCCACCACCGAGGCGCTGCTGCGGAAGGTCCCCGAGGCCTACCGGACCCAGGTCAACGACGTCCTGCTCAGCGCGCTGGGCCGGGCCCTCGCCGACTGGACCGGCACCGGGCGGGTCTCCGTCGCCCTGGAGGGCCACGGCCGCGAGGACCTCTTCGACGGCCTCGACCTCTCCCGCACCGTCGGCTGGTTCACCACCCGGTACCCCGTCACCCTGGACCTGCCGGAGGACCCGGGCTGGGCCGCCACCCTCAAGCGGGTCAAGGAGCGGCTGCGCGCCGTGCCCCGCCGGGGGCTGGGCTACGAGGCCCTCGCCCGGCTCGGCTCGGCCGCCGCCCTGCGGGACCGCCCGCTGCCGCAGGTCTGCTTCAACTACCACGGTCAGTGGACCGCCCCCGAGGGCGGCGACTTCGCCCCCGCCGGGCAGGCCCCCGGCCGCGACCTCGCCCCCGACGAGCCGCTGGACCACCTGCTCGACGTCTCCGCCGTGGTCGCCGACGGCGAGCTGGAACTCACCTGGCACTACAGCGACCAGGTGCACCGGGAGGAGACCGTCCGGGCCCTGGCCGAGGCCACCGCCGCCGCGCTCACCGGCATCGTCGAGCACTGCGCGAGCCCCGGCGCCGGCGGCCGCACCCCCTCCGACTTCCCGCTGGCCGGCCTGGACCAGGCCGCGCTGGACCGGCTGGTCGGCGACGGCCGGGACGTGACCGACCTGCTGCCGCTCACCCCGCTCCAGGAGGGCATGCTCTTCCACCGCCTGGTCGGCGGCGAGGACGACGTCTACCTGGACCAGGCCGCCCTGCTGCTGGAGGGCGTCGCCGAGCCGCTCCTCCTCGCCCGGGCCTGGCAGCGGGTCGCCGACCGCACGCCCGCGCTGCGCACCTCGGTGGTCTGGGAGGGCGTGCCCGCCCCGCTCCAGGTGGTGCGCCGGGGCGTCCGGCTGCCGGTGACCCACCTGGACCTGCGGGCCGTCGACCCGGCCGAGCGCGCCGAACGGCTGGAGCGCCTGAAGGCCGAGGACCTCGCCCTCGGCCTGGACATCGCCACCGCCCCGCTCACCCGGCTCACCCTGGTCCAGCTGCCCGAGGCCCGGGTCCAGCTGCTGTGGACCTCCCACCACCTGGTCCTGGACGGGTGGAGCCTCGCCCAGGTGCTCACCGACGTGTTCGCCGAGTACGCGGCGCTCGCCACCGGCGGCGCCTCCGCCCCGGCGGTGCGCCGGCCCTTCGCCGACTACGTGCACTGGCTGGCCGGGCAGGACGCCGGGGCCGCCCGGGCGCACTGGCGGTCCGTCCTGGACGGCTTCGCCACCGCCACCCCGCTGCCCGCCGACCGGTCGCGGCGCGAGGCCCACCGGGCCCGCTCGGCGGGCAGCCTCAGCGCCGCCCTGTCCGAGCAGGTCTCCGAGCAACTCGCCCGCACCGCCCGGCAGTCCGGGCTGACCCTCGGCACCGTGGTGCAGGGCGCCTGGGCGCTGCTGCTGTCCCGCTACAGCGGCGAGCCGGACGTGCTGTTCGGCACCACCGTCTCCGGCCGGCCCGAGGAGCTGCCCGGCGTCGAGTCGATGATCGGCATGTTCATCAACACCCTGCCCACCCGGGTCCGGGTGGACGGCGACCGCACCGCCGCCGACTGGCTGCGGGAGCTCCAGGCGGACCAGGCCGAGGCCCGCCGGCACTCGGCGGTCTCGCTCGCCGAACTCACCGGCTTCAGCGACGTCCCGTCCGGCAGCGCGCTGTTCGACAGCATCGTCGCCTTCGAGAACTACCCCTTCGACGACGCCCGCGCCGCCGGCACCGGGGTGCGCCTGGCCGAGGTCTCCTCCCGGGACGCCACCAGCTTCCCGCTGGTGCTGCGCGCCTACCAGGGCGGGCAGGTCGGCTTCGACCTCGCCTACGACCCGGAGCTGTTCGACACCGCGACGGTGGACGTCCTCGCCGGGCGGCTGCGCCTGCTGCTCACCGAGCTGGCCGCCGGGCTGGACCGCCCGCTGCGCGCGCTGGCCTGGACCACCGAGGAGGAGCGGCACCGGCTGCTGGTCGACTGGAACGGCACCGCGCAGGGCCGGCCCGGGCACACCCTGGTCGACCTGTTCGAGGAGCGGGCCGCCCGCACCCCGCGGGCCGAGGCCGTCACCTGCGGTCAGGAGCGCCTCGACTACGCCGAGCTGGACGCCCGGGCCTCCCGGCTCGCCCACCGGCTGGCCGGGTTCGGCGCCGCCCCCGAGCGGTACGTCGCCCTGGCGCTGCCCCGCACCGCCGAGCTGGTGGTGGCCGTCCTCGCCGTCCTCAAGACCGGCGCGGCCTACCTGCCGCTCGACCCGGGCCTGCCCGCCGAACGCCGCGCCGAACTGCTGCGCGACGCCGCCCCGGTGGCCCTGGTGACCCTGGAGCCCCCGGCGGATCCGACCGGCATCGAGGTGCCCGTCCTCGCCCTGGCCGACCCCGAGGTCCGCGCCGACCTGGCCCGCCGCCCGGCCGCCCCGCTCGGCGCAGGCCACCGCCCGCTGCCCGACAGCCCCGCCTACGCGATCTACACCTCCGGCTCCACCGGCCGCCCCAAGGGCGTCGTGGTGCCGCACGCCAACGTGGTGCGGCTGTTCGAGCAGACCCGGGAGCTGCTGGGCTTCGGCGCCGAGGACGTCTGGACGCTCTTCCACTCCTACACCTTCGACTTCTCGGTCTGGGAGCTGTGGGGCCCGCTGCTGCACGGCGGCCGGCTCGTCGTGGTGCCCGAGGACACCGCCCGCTCCCCGGAGGACTTCCTGCGGCTGCTCGCCGAGGAGCGGGTCACCGTCCTCAACCAGACCCCGTCCGCGTTCCACCAGCTGGCCCGCGCCGACGCCGAACTCCCGGACGTCTCGGCCCGGTTGGCGCTGCGCACGGTGGTCTTCGGCGGCGAGGCGCTGGACGTCACCCGGCTCGCCGACTGGTACCGGCGCCACCCCGAGGACGCGCCGCGCCTGGTGAACATGTACGGCATCACCGAGACCACCGTGCACGTCACCCACACCGCGCTGGACCGGGCGACCGCCACCGCCGGCGGCCCCGGCCCGATCGGCACCGGCATCGCCGACCTGCGGCTGTACGTGCTCGACGGCGACCTCGCCCCGGTGCCCCCGGGCGCGGTCGGCGAACTGTACGTGGCCGGCGAGGGCCTGGCCCGCGGCTACCTCAACCGCCCCGGCCTGACCGCCGGCCGCTTCCTCGCCGACCCCTTCGGCGCCCCCGGCACCCGGATGTACCGCACCGGCGACCGGGCCCGCTGGCAGGCCGACGGCACCCTGCGCTACCTGGGCCGCGCCGACCAGCAGGTCAAGATCCGCGGCTACCGGATCGAACCCGGCGAGATCGAGGCCGCCCTCCAGACCCACCCGGGCGTCGCCCTGGCCACCGTCGGCGTTCACCAGGACGACGCCGGCACCCGCCGGCTGGTCGCCCACCTCGTCGGGGAGGACCCGGCCCGGCCGCCGGGCGCCGCCGAGCTGCGCGCCCACCTGGAACGCCTGCTGCCCGCCTACCTGGTGCCCGCCGCCTACGTCCCGCTGGCCGCCCTGCCGCTCACCCCCAACGGCAAGCTGGACCGGCGCGCCCTGCCGGTGCCCGGCCCGGACGGCTTCGCCGCCGGCCGCGAACGCACCGCGCCCCGCACCCCCGCCGAGCGGCTGGTCGCCGAGGCCTGGGCGGAGGTGCTGGACACCGGCGCGGTCGGCGCCGAGGACGACTTCTTCGCCCTCGGCGGGGACTCCATCCTCGCCGTACGGGTCACCGCCCGGCTGCGCGCCGCCTTCGGCGCCGCCGACCTCTCGCCCCGGCTGCTGTTCACCCATCCCGTGCTCGCCGACCTGGCCGAGGCGCTCGGCGCGCCCCGCCCCGGCGCCGCACCGGCCGTCATCCCCGCCGCCGACCCGGCGGCCGAGACGCCGCTCTCCTACGCCCAGCAGCGGCTCTGGTTCCTCGACCGCTTCGAGCCCGGCAGCACCGAGTACACCTCGCTGTCCGTGCTGCGGCTGCGCGGCCCCCTCGACCGGGCCGCCCTGGGCGCCGCCCTGGACGCCCTGGTCGAACGGCACGAGGCGCTGCGCACCACGTACGCCGAACGGGACGGCCGGGCCCGGCAGGTGGTGCGCCCGCCGCACCCCGTCGAGCTGCCCTG
The DNA here is from genome assembly GCF_042802135.1 of Kitasatospora sp. NPDC057512. NCBI lineage: Bacteria > Bacillati > Actinomycetota > Actinomycetes > Kitasatosporales > Streptomycetaceae > Kitasatospora > Kitasatospora sp. NPDC057512. Next base: position 2,077 of record NZ_JBHVET010000202.1, on the reverse strand, counting down.
CGAGTCCGTCCCGGCGGCGGAGCTGGACGCCCACCTGGAGCGGATCGCCGCCGCCCCCTTCGACCTCGCCGAGGGCCCCGTGCTCCGCGCCCACCTGGCCCGGACGGCCGCCGAGGAGCACGTCCTCGCCCTGGCGGTGCACCACATCGCCACCGACGGCTGGTCGATGGGCGTGCTCGGCCGCGACCTCGGCGAGCTGTACGCCGCCGCCCTCGAACGGCGCAGCCCGCGGCTGCCCGCGCTGCCCGTCCGGTACACCGACTACGCGGCCTGGCAGCGCGGCCGCACCGCCGCCGCCGAGGCCGACCTCGACCACTGGCGCCGGGCCCTGGACGGCCTGGCCCCGTTGGAGCTGCCCACCGACCGGCCGCGCCCGGCGGTGCGCACCCGGGAGGGCGCGCTGACGACCTTCACGCTGCCCGCCGAGCTGACCGCCCGGCTGCGCGAGCGCGGCCGGGAGGCCGACGGCACCCTCTACACCGTCCTGCTGGCCGCCTGCCAGGTGCTGCTGGCCCGCTGGACCGGGCAGCGCGACATCGCCGTCGGCACCGTCACCTCCGGCCGCGAACAGGGCGAACTCCACGACGTGGTCGGCATGTTCGTCAACACCCTGGTGCTGCGCGGCGAGGTCCGCCCCGAACTGCCCTTCCACGAGCTGCTGACCGCCGCCCGGCGCACCGTGCTGGACGCCCTGGCCCACCAGGAGGTGCCCTTCGAACGGCTGGTGGACGCCCTCCAGCCGGAGCGCGACACCAGCCGCACCCCGCTGTTCCAGGTGATGGTGGCGCTGCACAACCTCGGCGCCGAGGCGCCCCCGCTGCCCGGCCTGACGGTGGAAGCCGTCACCCCGCCGGTCCGCAGCGCCGCCTTCGACCTCTCCTTCGACTTCGCCGAGCACGACGGCGGCCTGACCGGCTACCTGGAGTACAGCACCGGGCTGTTCGACGCGGGGACCGCCGAGCAGCTGGCCGACCGGCTGACCACCCTGCTGGCGGCCGTCGCCGAGGCGCCCGGGACGGCCGTCGGCGAGCTGCCGCTGATGAGCGGGGAGGAGCGGGCGCAGGTGCTGCGCCAGGGCCGGGGCGAGCCGCTGCCCGGGCCGGACACCACCTTCACCGCCCTGTTCGAGGAGCAGGCCGCCCGCACCCCGGACGCCACCGCGCTGGTCGCCCGGGACGCCACGCTGGACTACGCCGCCCTCAACGCCCGGGCCAACCGGCTCGCCCGCCACCTGACGGCCCTCGGCGCCGGCCCGGAGCAGGTGGTCGCCGTCCGGCTGCCGCGCACCTCCGACCTGGTGGTGGCGCTGTTCGCGGTGCTCAAGGCCGGGGCCGTCCTCCAGTTCGTCGACCCGGACCTGCCCGAGGAGCGGGCCGCCCTGCTGCTGGCGGACACCCGGCCGCGCACGGTGCTGACCGAGCGGGCCCTGCGCGAGGTGCCCTGGGACGCCCTGCCCGGCCACGACCTGACCGACGCCGAGCGGACCGCCCCGCTGCTGCCCGGGCACGCCGCCTACCTGATCCACACCTCCGGCTCCACCGGCCGCCCCAAGGGCGTGGTCGTCGAGCACCGCCAGCTGGTCAACCTCTGCCGCGACCACCGGGAGGGGATGCTCGCCCCGCACACCGCCGACGGCGCGCGGCTGAAGGTCGCCCTCAGCGCCTCCCTCTCCTTCGACACCAGCTGGGAGGGCCCGCTGCTGCTGGTCTGCGGCCAGGAGCTCCACCTGATCGACGAGGACGTCCGGCTGGACCCGCAGGCGTTCTGCGCCAGGATCGTCGAGCAGCGGCTCGACGTCGTCAACGTCACCCCCTCCTACCTGCGCGAGCTCACCGCCGCCGGACTGTTCGGCCCCGCCCCGCACCACCCCCGGCTGCTCCAGCTCGGCGGCGAGGCGATCCCCGCCGCCACCTGGCGGGAACTGGCCGCCGCCCGGGCCGCACTCGGCGTCACCGTCTACAACCTGTACGGGCCCACCGAGTGCACCGTCGACGCCGCCTACGCCCGCTGCGCCGACCACCCCGAGCGCCCGGTCATCGGCCGGCCCGGTCGGGGCGTCACCGCCTACGTGCTGGAC
>NZ_JBHVET010000201.1:0-11909 GCF_042802135.1 Kitasatospora sp. NPDC057512 | reverse complement strand
GACTCTTCCTACTGAAAGTAGGACGTGCTCTGGTAGCACCGCTGACGCCTGGCGAGGAATCATGTCCCTCGCGCTGAAAGGAAGATTAGCAGTTCAGCGCCCGTGCGCCGAATCGGCGGCGATGGGGCACCGGCCGGGCTGCGGAGCGGCCGGCCGGTGCGGCGGGGGAGAGGCGTCAGACGTCGAACTCGCCCGCGCGGATGGCGGAGACGAGGTCGCGCCATTCGTCGGGAGTGAGCTGGGCGATGGCGTCGGGCAGGAGGCTGCTGCGGACGTAGACAGCCTCGGGGGCCATGGCAACTTCGGGGCAGTTATTCGAGTTGGCGCACGATGTGGGCCGCGTCCAGCTGAGGTTTTCCACGATCTATATCTCCTTCTTGATCTTCGCGATCACGTCGCGAGAACCTTCAACCGAAAGAGACCGATCAGTCATCCGCTCGATGATGCCGCGGTAGGTGCTCAGATGCTCTGTCGTGTGGAGGAAGATCGGTCCATCGACCGAGTCGTACTGGACCGTATCGAGGCGAGGAACGGGGCCTTTCGCGTAGATGATGGCCTGGCCGGACCCCATGAAGCCGCCCGACTCGAACGTGATCACTCGGAGGATCACGTGAGGGCGCAGGGATAGTTCCAGCATCCAATCCAGCTGGTCCCGGGTGACATCACGGCCACCGAACTGCATGCGCAAGGCGGCCTCGTGGACGATCGCCGTGTACGGATGGGCCCCGTCCGCCATCAACGTCTGCGATCGGCGCAGGCGTTGTTCGACTCGCGTCTCGACGACACGTGGAGTCAGTGGCGACTGGGCGTACTGAAAGATCGCGCGACAGTATCGCTCTGACTGCATCGGCCCAGGTGGATGGCTGATCTGGTACGACTGCATGCCCATCGAGTAGTGCTCAAGCTCGCAGATGTCGAGAAATCCCTGCGGAACAAAGTCGCGGTACTCGTTCCACCAACCCTTGTGTCGCTCCTCGGCCATGGATGCGAGGGCTGCGACGTATTCGGCATCGGCCTCGCCGAAGGCCTCCGCGAGCGCCCGGACGCGCTCAGCCGTGATGGGGTAGTGCCCCTTCTCGACTTGCGTGATCTTCGTTCGATCAAGGCCAAACACAGCGGCGGCTTGGGCAGTTGTCTGGCTGGCGCCGTCTCGCATCTTCCTTAGCTCGATGCCCAACCGTTCCTGCCTGGCCGATGGGGTTGTACGTGGTGGCATGGCCCAAGCATCTACGCCGTCTCGACAACAGTCCAGCGACTAGCGGTGGACCATGTTTCCGGATCTGGTGGCACATGTGAGCCATCATGCCCTACAGTCTGTGATGCACCGATCACCGAACGGATCGTCAGTAACGCCGCTCGGGCACCGAAGAACACCCATGTCCAGTGGGTTCGTTCACGGCGACGTATCCGCCGGTCTCACCCTTTCCCCATCGGGAGACACTGTGCGCAACATCAACTCCCCCTCCCTCACCCTCTCCCGCGACGCCCTCCGCGACGGCATGACCAACGCCGGCTGGCCGCCCTCCCTCATCGCGGACGCCGAGCTCGCCATGGTCGAACTCATCGTCAACGCCTGGCGCCATGGCGAGACGACCTCTCCGGTCATCCTCATCGACCACCGCGTCGACACCCTCCGCGTCGCGGTCTCCGACCGCAGTCCACTCCTCCCGAACCTGGGCCCCCACGCCCTCCTCTCCGAGACCGGCCGGGGCCTCCAGCTCGTCGCGGGCCTCTCCCACCGCTGGGGTGTCGACCCCCAGCATCTCGGCAAGACCGTTTGGTTTGAGCTGCGGCAGGACGGTGCCGCGTGAGTGCCCACCACCCCATCCACCCCGCCGACCCGGCCCTGCTCCACCTCACCTCGCGCCAGGTCACCGAACTCATCGTGGAACTCCGCACCGAGGGGCGTGAGTTCGGCCTCCTCTGGCCGTCCGCCAGCCCCGGGGACATCAACCTCCACGGCCGTCGCCTGGTCGACGTCGGCAACGTTCCGGCGAGCACGCTGATCAACCTCCTGGCGCTCATGCGCGAGTACAAGCGCAACCGCGACGTCCGCCACCGGCTGGACTGACGACACCTTCCCGGAACAGTCCCGCTCTGTGATCCTGTTCGCATGCTGCTCCCCGACGCCGCCTCGCAGGCCTCCCGCATCGAAGTGGTCCGGATCGCGGATCCGGTGAGCGCCCACGGCTGGGACTCCGTGACCGGCGAGGTCCTCACCGTCTGGGAGACCGGGCACCTCCGGCAGGCCCTGGAGCTGATGGGCGCGCTGCCGGAGGGCGACCTGCGCCGCTGCTTCGCGCCCGGATACGGGATCCGGGCGCACGGCCCCGGCGGACTCCTCTTCGGGATCTCCTTCTGCTTCAGCTGCCACGGCGTCTGGCTCGCCGGCCCCGAGGTGCCGTCCGACCTCCACGGCATGCAGGCCTTCGACGCCGACAGCCCGCCCGCCCGCGAACTGCTCCACCGCTTCCGTACGTCCGCCGGAAATCCGGCGTGACACGTCACCCCTGACCGGACCGACCGCACCCCGAGGAGCCGCCATGCCCGTACCGCAGCAGCCCGCCGACCCGTACGCGGCGACCGGCGTCGTGGGCCCCGCCCCGGACGGGGTCACCCTGCCGCTGCCGCCGGTGTTCGACTCGGTGGAGGAGGAGCGCCGGTACCGCAAGGAGCAACTCGCCGCGGGCTTCCGCCTGTTCGGACGGTTCGGCTTCTCGGAGGGCGTTGCCGGGCACATCACCGTGCGCGACCCGGAGCACCCGGACCGGTTCTGGGTGAACCCGTTCGGCATGAGCTTCAGCCAGATCAAGGCCTCCGACCTGATCCTGGTCGACCACGAGGGCACCCTGCTGCACGGCACCCGGCCGGTGAACCGGGCCGCCTTCGCCATCCACTCCCAGGTGCACGCCGCCCGCCCCGACGCGGTCGCCGCCGCCCACTCGCACTCGCTCCACGGCAAGGCCTTCTCCAGCCTCGGCATCCCGCTCGCCCCGCTGACCCAGGACGCGTGCGCCTTCTTCGAGGACCACGGCCTGTACAGCGACTACCGGGGCGTCGTGACCGAGACCGAGGAGGGCAAGCGGGTCGCTGCCGCGCTCGGCAGCCACAAGGCCGTCATCCTGCAGAACCACGGCCTGCTGACCGTCGGCCAGTCGGTGGCCGAGGCGGTCTGGTGGTTCGTCACCATGGAGCGCTCCTGCCAGGCGCAGCTGCTCGCGATGGCGGCCGGCACCCCCAAGTCGATCGACCGGGAGACGGCCCTGATCACGCGCGGCCAGATCGGGACCCCGCTGGCAGGCTGGTTCCAGGCCCGCCCGCTGTGGGACCAGATCACCGTCTCCGACCCCGACCTCTTCGACTGACGGCCCCCGCCTCCCCGTCCACCCCCTCCCCGGAGAAGCTCCCGTGCCCACCACCCCCGCCCAGCGCAGGCTCCGGATCGCTGTGTTCGGCGCCGGCTCCGTCGGCTGCCACCTCGGCGGCATGCTCGCCGCGACCGCCGACGTCACCCTGATCGGGCGGCCGGCGGCGATGGCGGCGATCGACGCGGACGGGCTGACCCTCACCGGCCCGGGCGGGGCCCGCCGGGAGGTACGGGAGCTGACCGCCGCCGCCGACCCGGCGGCCGTGGCGGGTGCCGACCACGTCCTGGTCACCGTGAAGTCCGCCGACACCGCGACCGCCGCCCGCGAACTCGCCCCGCACCTCGGCCCGGACACGGTGGTGGTGAGCTTCCAGAACGGCCTGCGCAACACCGGGGCGCTCGCGGCCGCGCTGCCCGCCCACCGGGTGCTGGCCGGGATGGTCCCGTACAACGTGGTGCGGACCGGGCCCGCCGCCGTTCACCAGGGCAGCGGCGGGTCACTGATGCTGGCGGCGGGGGAGGGTGCCGTCGCCCTCGCCGGGGCGGCCCGGGCGAGCGGTCTCCAGCTGGAACTGCGGCCGGACATGCCGGCCGTCCAGGCGGCCAAGCTGCTGCTGAACCTCAACAACGCCGTCAACGCGCTCTCCGGCCTGCCGCTGCGCGAGCAGGTCGGGCAGCGGGCGTACCGACGGTGCGTGGCGCGCTGCCAGCGGGAGGCACTGACGGCGTTCCGGGCCGCCGGGGTCACACCGGCGCGGCTCGGCCCGGTGCCGCCGGGGCTGATGCCCTGGGTGCTCGGCCTGCCGGACGCGCTGTTCCAGCGGCTGGCCGGGGCGAGCCTGCGGATCGACGCCACCGCCCGCTCCTCGATGTGGGAGGACCTCCAGCGCGGTCGCCCCACCGAGATCGACTCGCTCCAGGGCGAGATCGTCGCCCTCGCCGAACGCCACGGCCTCACCGCCCCCGCCAACGCCCGCCTGATCACCCTCGTCCGCCGGGCCGAGGCCGCCGCCCCCGCCGCCACCCCGGCCTGGCCCGGCCCGGCCCTCCTCGCCGAACTCGCCCCGGCCCGCTGACGTTCCGGGCCCACTGACGTCCCGGGGGAGTGCGGCTTACCCACTGCGCGCAGACGCCGGCGGGCGGCCCGGGTGTCGGGCCGCCCGGTGCTCGCTGTTCAGGGCAGGTCGAGGGTGATCAGCCCGGTCGTGCAGAGCAGCGCGGCCAGGGGCAGGGCCGGCAGGGCGAAGGTGACGGCGCGCAGCCACGGGTGGCCGCCGCGGGTGGTCGGCAGGGCGGGCCAGCGGCGGACGGACTCGGCGGCCGTGGCCACCGTCAGGCCCGCGCCGATCGCGCACAGGACGCCCGGCAGGTGACCCCACTCGCCGGTGCGCAGGGACAGCAGCCAGCAGGTGGTGGCGGTCAGCGGCAGGGAAACGGCCTTGAGGCGGTCCAGTGGGCGGGAGAAGCGGGCCCGGCGCGGGCGCACCACGCCGAGCAGGGCGAGTGCGGGGGCGCCGGCCGAGAGCAGCACGGTGGCGGCGATCAGGACGGGGTGCGGCGTCTGCGGTTCGTCGAACTCGGGGGTGTCGACGCCGAGCAGGGCGAAGCCGATCTTCTCGGCCGGGGTGCGGGTGGAGTTGCTGAGGACGGCCACCGCGCGTCGGTCGGCGGTGGTGGCGACGAAGGCGCGGGAACCGTTGGTCAGTCCGTTGTGCCAACTGATCGTCGTGCCACCGGCGTTCCAGAGCTGCCAGCCGAGGCCGATGTGCCCGTCGCGGTCGGCGTAGTCGGCGACGGCGGCGTGCGGGGCGTGGGTGAGGGCGAGCGCGGTGGGCGGGTTCGGGGCGGTGTCGGCGGCCAGGAAGGCGGCGAGGTCGGCGCTGGTGGTCCAGGTACCGGTGCCGACCGCGGCCCAGCCGGGGTTGGTCCACGGCACGACCGGGGTTCCGGCGGTGTGGAACGGGAGGGCGGCCCCGTCCGGGGTGCCGGGGGCGGTGCGGACGGTGGTGCGGTCCATGCCGAGCGGGGCGAGGACCCGCGCGCGCAGCGCCGTCGGGTAGTCGCGGCCGTCCACCTTGGCGAGGGTCTGGCCGAGCACGGCGTAGCCGAGGTTGGAGTAGGCGAACGCGGTGTCCGGCTTCGGCCCGTGGCCGGTCAGGCCGGTGAGCACGCGCACCGGGTCAGGGAGGACCGAGTAGCCGTTGCCGCCCAGCAGGTATCCGGCCATCGCCAGCGGGAACCGCGGGCCGTCCGGCGGGAAGGACGGCAGACCGGAGGTGTGGGTGGCGAGTTGCTCGACGGTGATGCCGGCCACCGCGGGGTCGGCGAAGGCGTGCTCGGGCCACAGGGCGCCGACGGTGTCGGTGAGCCTGATCTTCCCGGCGTCCAGGAGGCTGCCGAGCAGGCTCGCGGTGAGCACCTTCTGCGCCGAGCCGGTCTCGAAGACGGTGTCCGGGGTGACCGGGGTGGAGCCGTCGGTGGTGCCCAGCGCGGCCCTGGTGACCGTGCCGTGGTCCACGACCGCGACCGAGACGCCCACCGAGCCGCCCGCGCCCTGCCCGTCCGGCAGCAGTCCGGCGACCCGCTCGGCCAACGCGGGGTCACCGCTGCGGTGGGCGGCGACCGGTGCGCTGCGCGGGCCGACCGTGAAGGCGGCCAGCGCGGCCACGACAGCGGCGACGACCGTCCAGCGCACGGCGGTGCGGCGGGTGGCCGGTCGCGCCCGGTCGGCTTCGGGGGTACGCGGGGTGGTGCCGGACACGGACACGGGGGCTTCCTCCAGGACTCCAGGGCGTACGGGCGGCGGCCCTCGAACCCGGCCGCCGTTGCGGTACCCGTACGTTCGCCCAGGTCGACGCGGTGGCGCAGCGGCCGTCCGGCCCGCTTCGAAGTAGCCGATCGGCCACCCCCGGCTCCCTCGCGCCCGCCGTACGGTGGGCGGCATGCACAACCGACCGGCAGCCTGTCCGCCCGCCGTCGCCCGCGAGGGCGTCGACGCCCGGCGCACCCGCCTCATGCCGTCCGCCCTCGCCGGGCTCGCCCTGCTGTCGGCCCTGCTCACCGACCTCGGCCGCTGGTGGGGCATGCGTCCCGGCCCCGTCGGCGACGCGCTGTTCCTCGGCTCCGGCGCGGCGATGGGCGCGCTCGTCCTCTGGGCGCTGCGGCCCCGCGCCTCCGGGAGGGCCGGGACCGCGCCGGCCGCCGCCGGGGCTCTGCTGGTCTCCTTCGCGGCGTCCGCCGGGTACCACCTGCTGCCCAGCGGCCACCGGCCCACCGGCCTCACCGAGGGGCTCGCCCTCGCGCTACTGCTCTCCCTGGTCGCCCACCGCTGCCGACCGCCGGTGGTCGCGGGTACGGCACTCGCCGCCTTCGCCGCCCTCCTGGCCGCCGCCGGGCGCGAGGGCGGGCCGTACGACGTGGACAACGCGCTGCTGGTGCTGGTGCTGCTCGGCCCCGGTCTGCTACTGCGCTGGCGCGCCGAGCGCCGGGCCTGGCACATCGAACGCGCGGTGCGCGAGGAGCGCAACGCACTGGCCCGCGACCTGCACGACGTGGTCGCCCACCAGGTCACCGGCATCGTGGTCCAGGCCCAGGCCCTCCAGTACGTCGCGGTCCGCGACCCGGAGCTGCTGCGCACGGCCCTGGCCGACATCGAGCACGCCGGGGCCGACGCGCTGGCCGCGATGCGTCGCCTGGTCGGTGCGCTCCGCGAGGGCGAACACCCGGCCCAGGACACGGACTCGCCGGCCCGTCAGCTCGCCGCGCTCGCCCGCCCCGGCGAGGGCCACCGCTGCGGGATCACGGTCAGCGGCGAGGCCGAACTGGAGAACACCCCGGCCGAAGTCGCCGCCGCCCTGCTGCGGATCGCCCAGGAGGCCGTCACCAACGCCGACCGCCACGCCCGCGGCGCCACCCGGATCACCGTCCGGGTCCACGGCGACGACGGATGGCTGCACCTGGACGTCCACGACGACGGCCGCGGCCCCGTGCGCGCTCCCGCGGGGGACGGCTACGGGCTGATCGGCATGGCCGAGCGCGCCAAACTGCTCGGCGGCACCTTCCGCGCGGGACCGGCCGCCCCCGGCACCGGCTGGCACGTCGCCGCCCGCCTGCCCGGCGGGACGGGCGCCCCCGGACGGCCCGCCCCGGCGGCCACCGGGCGGGCGGTGGCCCGATGACCATCCGCGTCCTGCTCGCCGACGACCAGCGCATGGTCCGCACCGGCTTCCGCTACATCCTCGACGCCGAACCCGACATCGAGGTCGTCGCCGAGGCCGGCGACGGCATCGAGGCCCTGCGCCTCGCCGAGCACCACCGGCCCGACGTCTGCCTGCTGGACATCCGGATGCCCGGCCTCACCGGCCTCGACGTCACCCGCCGGCTGGCCGGTCCCGGCGTCGCGGACCCGCTGCGGGTCATCGTCGTCACCACCTTCGACCTCGACGAATACGTGCACGAGGCCCTGCACGGCGGCGCGGCCGGCTTCCTGCTCAAGGACGCGGGCCCGACCATGCTCATCGAGGCGGTCCGCGCCGCCGCCCGCGGCGAGGCCATGGTCTCCCCGCAGGTCACCGTCCGCCTGCTGCGCCACTTCACCTCCCACCGGGCCCGGTCACCGCTCCCCGACGCCGACCGTCACCCGCTGTCCGACCGCGAGCTGGCGACGGTCCGGGCCGCCGCCTCCGGCCTCACCAACCCGGAGATCGCCGACCGCCTGTACATCTCCCTCGGCACGGTCAAGAAGCACCTCGCCACCGCGCAACTGAAACTCGACGTCCGCAACCGGGTCGAACTCGCCGCCTGGGCCTACCGCCACGGCCACATGGACGAGACGGAGTGACCGCCGACGGCCGGTCGTCCGGCCGGCGGTGAGAGGCCTCGGACCACGGCCCGCCGCTGATCCGGGACCGGCGGCCCCGACGTCTCAACTCCGCGGCCAGGGGCGGCCGTCGAGCCGTTCGATGCTGGTGTTGAAGCGGCGCAGGAAGCCGGCGAAGGAGGCGATGTCCTCCTCCGGCCAGTCCGTCATCACGAGGTTCAGCGCCCGTACGTGCGCCTCGCGTTCCGCGTCCAGCCGGCGGCGGCCCTCCTCGGTGAGGCGGAACTTGCGGGCGATGCCGCCGTCCGGGTCCGGGATGCGTTCGAGCAGGCCCGCGCTCTTCAGGGCCGCCGTCTGCCGGTTGAGGGTGGAGACGTCCAGGGCGAAGGCGTCGCTCAACTGGCCGATGGACATGGGCCCTTCGGCGTCGACCCGGCTGAGCAGGATGTAGGCGGTGCGTTCGAGCTGGCTGCCCTCGGGGCGGGCGTTGACCTGGTTGAGGTCGCGGTGCCGGGCGAACACCAGGAATTCGAGGGCGACCTCGTGCGTGGGGCTGGTCATGTCGAAGTCCCTTCATCACCGCTTCGACCGGCGGGTTCTCCGTGGATCACCCTTCAGTATGCCAGAGGCGTGCGTGGCACACATGATGTGCATGGCGCACATCCTGTGTAAGCTGACCGTCTTGTGTTTCATGCACATCATGTGCTTTGTGCATGATTCCGCTCTTCGAACGCCCTCGACCGCTCTTCGACCGCCCGAGGAGGCCCGTCATCAACGGCCCCGCCCCCACCCCCCGCACCGGTCCGATCGTGGCGGTGCTCGCCTTCACCGGCACCGTCGCCGCGATCATGCAGACCCTGGTCACCCCGCTGATCAGCCAGCTCCCGCAACTCCTGCACACCACCGCGTCCAACGCCTCCTGGGTCATCACCGCGACCCTGCTCTCCGCCGCCGTCTTCGTCCCGATCAGCGGCCGCCTCGGCGACCTCCTCGGCAAGCGGACGATGCTCATCGCCTCCTGCGTCCCGCTGCTGCTCGGCTCGGTGCTGTGCGCGGTGGCCGACTCCGTGGTGCCGATGATCGCCGGGCGGGCCCTCCAGGGCATGGGCATGGGCCTGGTGCCGATCGGCATCAGCCTGCTGCGCGACGTGCTGCCGCCCGAGCGGCTCGGCTCGGCGATCGCCCTGGTCAGCGCCTCCATGGGGATCGGCGGCGGCCTCGGCCTGCCGATCGCGGCCGGCGTCGCCGACTATGCCAGCTGGCGCGCGCTGTTCTGGGGTACCGCCGTGCTGGCCGTCGTCATCATCGGCCTGCTCTGGGTCGTCATCCCGGCGCCTGCCGCTTCCGCTTCCGCTTCCGTGGACGGCCGCCCCGCCGCCGGCGGGCGCTTCGACTACGTCGGCGCGACCGGCCTGAGCGTCGGCCTGGTCTGCCTGCTGCTGCCCGTCTCCAAGGGCGGCGACTGGGGCTGGGGCGGTGCCCGGACCCTCGGCCTGTTCGCCGCCTCCGCCGTGGTCCTGCTGCTCTGGGCCCGCTGGGAGCTGCGCGTGGCCGAGCCGCTGGTGGACCTGCGGGTCACCGCGCGCCCCCGGGTGCTGCTGACCAACGCCGCCTCCGTCCTGGTCGGCTTCGGCATGTACGCCCAGGCGCTGATCGTGCCGCAGCTGCTCCAGCTGCCGGAGGCCACCGGCTACGGGCTCGGGCAGTCGATGCTGGCGATGGGCCTGTGGATGGCGCCCGGCGGGCTGATGATGATGGTCGTCTCCCCGTTCGGCGGCAAGCTGTCGGCCGCGCGCGGACCGAAGTTCACCCTGGTCGCCGGGGCGCTGACGATCGCCGTCGGGTACGGGCTGGCGCTGCCGCTGATGGGCTCCACCTGGGGCGTGCTGATCGTGACGATCGTCTGCAACAGCGGCGTCGGCCTGGCCTACGGCGCGATGCCCGCGCTGATCATGAGCGCGGTGCCGCTGACCGCGACGGCCTCGGCGAACAGCTTCAACACCCTGATGCGCTCGCTGGGCACCTCGGTGTCCGCCGCCGTGATGGGCGTGGTGCTGTCGCAGATGACCGTCACCCTGGGCGGCCACACCCTGCCCTCGGAGGGCGGTTTCCGGGTGGGCCTGGTGATCGGCTGCGGCGTCGCGCTGATCGCGGCCGCCGTTGCCGCCGTCATCCCCGCGCCGCCCGCGTCCCGGCTGCGCTCCGTTCCCGTGCCGGCGGGGGCGGGCGCCGAGGAGGCGGACCCGGCCACGGCCTGAGCCCCTCGGGCCCTCGAAGCCCCGCCCCGGGTGCGCCGTGCTCGTGCGCCCGGGGTGGTTCGGCTTTCCCGGTCCGCCTTTCCCGGGTTCGCCTTTTCCGGTTCGCCGCTCGCTGGTTCGCCGTTCCCCGGGGGTCTCAGTCCCGCCGGTCGGTCCGGGGCACGGCCGTCGCCGCGAGCGCGCCCGGCAGTTCGGCGCAGGCCGTCCGGAGCCGGTGCGTGAGGTCCGCGCGGGTGTGCCCGGACGGCTGTGTCACCCACGCGTCCATCGCCTGGTGGAACGCGGCGACGAGCATGTCCACCGCCAGCCGGGCGCGCGGCGCGGCGGCCGCCGGGGGGCCGTCGAGGGTGAACCGGTGGCCGATCGTCGCGACCGCCTCCCGGGTCGTCCGCTCGCAGAAGGCCAGCCCGTGGGCGTCCATCGACGGCGTCCGGGCGGCCAGCCGGCGGCTCGCCAGGGTGCGTTCGGCCCAGCCGTCGGCCGGCATCCGGTCGATCGCCTCGGCGAGGGCCTCCTCCAGGGTGGCCATGAGCCGGCCGCCCCCGCCCTCCGGCGGCCGGTTCTCCAGTGCCACCAGGAACGCCGCCCAGAGGTCCTGGGTGGGCGCCATCGCGACGTCCTCCTTGCTGGTGAACGCCCGGAAGAAGGTCCGCTTGGAGACCTCGACGGCCTCGCAGAGCCGGTCCAGCGTCACCCCGTCGAAGCCGTGCTCGCCGAACAGCTCCAGGGCGGTGTCGACCAGTGCCTGACGGGTGCGCAGCTTCTTGCGCTCGCGCAGCGGGAGTCCGGCGCCCGGGGCCTCGGGGGCGCCGGTCCGGGGTGCGGTGCCTGTCCGGGGTGCGGGGCCGGTGGCCTTCTCGGGAGTCATCGCGGTCAGTCTAGCCAGGCCGGGAATGCCACCTATAGGCTTATGCCACTCAGTGGCAGAATCTTGGGGAGGATCCTCCATGCGTGCACTCCTGGTCGACCGCTCGGCCCCCGGCGGCCTGCGCCTCGGTACGGCCCCGGAGCCGGTCCCGGAGCCCCACCAGGCCCTGGTCCGGGTCACCGCGACCTCGCTCAACTACGGCGAGGTCGCCTTCGGGCTCGCATCGGCCCCCGACGGCGCCGTCCTCGGCTGGGACGCCGCCGGGACCGTCGAACGCGCCGCCGCCGACGGCTCCGGCCCCGCCGAGGGGACCCCGGTGGTCACCCTGATGCCGGCCGGCGGCTGGGCCGAACTGCGGGCGGTGGACACCGGGTTGATCGGCGTCGCACCCGCCGGCGCCGACCTGGGCGCCCTCGCCACCATCCCGGTCGCCGCCGCCAGTGCCCTGCGCGCGCTGCACCGCATCGGCCCGCTGCTCGGCCGTAGCGTCCTCGTCACCGGCGCCACCGGCGGCGTCGGCCGCTACGCCGTCCAGCTCGCCCGGGCGGCGGGCGCGCACGTCGTGGCGTCCACCGGCTCGCCCGACCGGAACGGCGA
>NZ_JBHVET010000200.1:0-11933 GCF_042802135.1 Kitasatospora sp. NPDC057512 | reverse complement strand
GCACCGGCACCCCGTCGGCCGCCGGGAGGCCGTCGGCGCTGATCAGGGCGGCGAGCCGGGCGTCGGCGGCCATGTAGGCGAGCCGCTCGGCGGGGTAGGCCGGGTCGAGCGGGACGTAGGCGGCGCCGGCCCGCCAGACGGCGAGCAGGGCGACCGGCAGGTCGGCGGTGCGGGCGAGGTGGACGCCGACCCGGTCGCCGCGGCCGACGCCGCGCTCGCGCAGGGCGCGGGCCAGGGCGGCGGTGCGGCGGTCGAGTTCGGCGAAGTCCAGGCGGTCGGCACCGGCCAGGACGGCGGTGCGCCCGGGGTGGGCGGCGACGGTGTCGCGCAGGCGGTCCAGCAGATCGGTCATGACGGCTCCTCAGGACTCTCGGGCGGCGGCGGCCATGGTGTGCAGGGCGGCGGCGTAGGTGTCGATGAACTGCTCGGCGGTGTGGTCGGCGACCAGCGAGCGCTGGTGGTCCACGGCGAGCAGCACCCGCCGCGTGACCGGGTCCTGGATCACCGAGGCGCCGAAGGCGAAGCTGTTGGGTTCGTGGCGCAGGGTCGGCTCGGTGCCGATCCGGCCGTCCACGATGCGGGCCGAGCTGAGCCGGCCGAGGGCGTGGAAGCGCAGGTAGCCGAACTGGCTGTCCAGCGCGGTGTCGGTCATCAGCCGGGCGAGGCGGGCGAAGGGCACCCGGCGGTGCGGCATCATGTCCAGCTCCTCCCGGTGGACCTCGCGGACCAGGGCGAGCAGGTCGTCGGTGGGTTCGCAGCTCAGCGGGACGGTGTTGAGGAACAGCCCGTACACCTCGGTGCCGCCGAGCCGCTCCAGCCGGCCGTTGACGGCCAGGCCGGTGGTGACGCGCCGACGCCCGGTGACGGCGGCGAGGGCGTGCAGGTGGGCGGCGAGCGCCACCGACTTGACCGGCACGCCGAGCGCCTCGGCGACGTCGCGCAACTGCCCGGGCGCCTCCGGCAGCACCCGCTCGACGGTGCGCGGCGCCTCGTGCACGGACTCGCTGCCGGGGAAGGACTGGCCGCTGACGCCGTCCAGCCGCTCGCGCCAGTAGGCGAGCGAGCGCTCGTCCCCGGCGGCCTGCCGTTCGACGGCCACGAAGTCGCGGAAGGCGGTGCGCGGCGGCGGGGCGGGCGCGCCGAGCGGGTCGTCGGCGAGGGCGCCGTGGCGTTCCAGGATCTCGGTGAGCAGCGAGGTGAAGCTCCAGCCGTCGAGGATCGCGTGGTGCTCGGAGACGGTGAGCTGGAAGGCGTCCGCGGCGAGGCGCTGCACGGTGATCCGGAACAGCGGCGGCGCGGTGAGGTCGAAGGGCGTCCACCGGTGGGTGTCGAACACCTCCCGGATCGCCGCGTCCTGGTCCGCCTCGGCGGCGCCGCGCAGGTCGGCGAACTCGACGGGGGCGGGCAGCCGGCCGTGGACGAGTTGCAGCGGTTCGCCGTAGCCGGACAGGTCCAGGCCGGTGCGCAGCACGGCGTGGCGGCCCATGGCCTCGGCGACGGAGCGGCGGAAGGCCTGCTCGTCGAGGTCACCGGAGATCTTGTAGGAGTTGACGTTGTGGTAGCTGTCGGTGCCGCCGGCGATCTCCATGTGGAAGACCATGGAGAGCTGCATGGACACCATCGGGTAGGCGTCGACCAGGCCGGGCGGCAGGTCGGCGCGGTCCTCCGGGGTGACCAGGGCGAAGGGTTCGTGGGCGTCCCGGCCCTCGGTGACGGGCTCGGCGAGCGGCAGCAGGGCGGCGACGGTGGGGGCGTTGAAGACGTCCCGCAGGCTCAGCCCCCAGCCGCGTTCGTGCAGCGCGCCGGCCAGCTGGACGGCCCGGATGGAGTCGCCGCCGAGGTGGAAGAAGTCGTCGTGGACGCCGATGCCGTCCACCCCGAGGACCTCCGTCCAGACGGCGGCGAAGGCCTCCTCCTCCGGGGTGCGCGGCTCGACGTGCCGGCCTCCGGTGGCGGTGGCGCGCTGGCCGGGGGCGGGCAGCGCGGCGCGGTCCACCTTGCCGTTGACGGTCAGCGGCAGCGACTCCAGCACGGTGAAGCTCGCGGGGACCATGTACGGGGGCAGCGAGCGGCCGAGGAAGGCGCGGACGTCGGCGGGCTCGCGTCCGGTGACGTACGCGGCGAGCCGGTCCTCGTGCACGGTGACGACGCAGGCGTCCACGTCCGGGTGGGCGGCGAGCGCGTTCTCGATCTCGCCGAGTTCGATCCGGAAGCCGCGCAGCTTGACCTGGAAGTCGGCGCGCCCGATGTACTCCAGGCCGCCGCCGGGCAGCCGCCGGGCGACGTCGCCGGTGCGGTAGAGCCGGGCCCCGGGCGGGCCGTACGGGTCGGCGACGAAGCGGCCGGCGGTGAGGCCGGGGCGGCCCCAGTAGCCGTGCGCGAGGCTGCCGCCGCCGATGTACAGCTCGCCGGCCGCGCCGGGCGGCACCGGCCGCAGCCAGTCGTCCAGGACCTGGGCGCTCAGGTGCGGCATCGGCGTGCCGATCAGGCTGCGCTCGAAGCCGGCGCTGCCGGCCAGGTCGTGGGTGGTGACGTGGACGGTGGTCTCGGTGATGCCGTACAGGTTGCACAGCCGGGCCGGGGGCGGCGGGTCGAGTTCGAACCAGCGCTGGACGACGGCCGGGTCCAGCGCCTCCCCGCCCAGCATGATCCACTTCAGCGCGGGCAGAGCGCGCGGGCTGCGCCGCAGCACCGGCTCCAGCTGGCGCAGCGCCGAGGGGGTCAGGCAGAGGTACGAGACGTCCTCCTCCGCCAGCAGCTCGGCGAACTCCTCCGGCGAGCGGCTGGTCACGTACGGGACGACGACCAGGCGGGCGCCGTGCAGCAGGGCGCCCCACATCTCCCAGACCGTCCAGTCGAAGGCGTAGCTGTGGAAGAGCGTCCAGGTCTCCTCCGGGCCGAAGCCGAAGTGCCGCTCGCCGTCCGCCATCAGCCGGCTGACGTGCTCGTGGGCGACGGCGACGCCCTTGGGACGGCCGGTGGAGCCGGAGGTGAAGATGACGTAGGCGACGTCGCCGGGGCGGCCGGCGGCCGGCGGGCGGGTGTCGGGGCGGGCGGCCAGGTCGGCGGCCTCGGCGGTCAGGTCGTAGGCCTGCCAGGGGCCTTCGGGCACCAGGTCCGGGCGGTCGGTGACGACCAGGGCGACGCCGGTGTCGCCGAAGACCAGCGCGGCGCGGTCGGCGGGGGCGGCCAGGTCGACGGGCACGTAGGCGGCGCCGGTCTTGAGCACGCCGAGGACGGTGACCAGGACGTCGGCGGTGCGCTCCAGCAGCATGCCGACGCGGTCGCCCGGGCCGGCGCCGCGGGCGCGCAGGGCGTGGGCGAGGCGGTTGGCCCGGCGGTCGAGTTCGGCGTAGCTCAGGGTGCCGTCGGGGTCGCTGACGGCGGGCCGGTCGGGGTGGGCGTCGGCGGTCCGCTCGAACAGCCGGTGCAGGCAGTGGCCGGGGGTGTCGGTGGCCGCGGCCCCCTCGGCGGGGCGGGTGGTCAGCCGCAGCACGGTGGCGTCGGGGTCGTCCAGGGCCGCGGTGAGCAGGGCGTCGAACTCGGCGGCCAGCCGGCGGACGGTCCCGGGGTCGAACAGTTCGCTGCGGTACTCGGCCTCGCCGCGCAGCTCTCCGCCGTCTCCCCCGTCGAACACGGACCAGGTGAGGTCGAACTTGCTGGTGCCGTTGGAGCGCACCCGGCTGCGGGCGGTGGCCGCCGGGCCGAGCGCCAGCGGGGTCCGGTCCTCGCCGTGGGCGCCGAACACCACCTGGACCAGCGGCGGGTGCTGGGCGCTGCGGGCGGCGCCGAGCCGGTCGACGATCTGGTCGAAGGGCAGGTCGAGGTAGCCGTACGCCTCGAAGGCGACGTCCTGGACGTGCTCCAGCAGGTCCCGGAAGCTCAGCGCGGGCGCGAGCCGCAGGCGCAGCGGCAGCAGGTTGACGAAGTAGCCGAGCAGGTGCTCCAGTTCGGGCCGGTCGCGGGTGGTGACCGGGGTGCCGACCACCAGGTCGTCGGCGCCGGTCCAGCGGTTCAGCAGCAGGGCGAAGGCGGCCAGTTGGACGGTGAACGGGGTGACGCCCTCGGTCTCGGCCAGGGCGCGGACCCGCGCCGCCGTCCCGGGGGCGAGGTCGAACCCCTCGGTGCGGCCGGCCGCGCCGCGCTCGGCGGGCCGGGGCCGGTCGGTGGGCAGCTCCAGCAGCGCGGGTGCGCCGTCCAACTGCTCCTTCCAGTACGTCAGGTGCTCCTCGTAGGAGGTGCCGAGCTCCTCCTCGGCGCGGTCGGCGTACTGCACGGTCAGCTCCGGCAGTTCGGCCTCCCGGCCGCGCACCGCCGCGCCGTACAGCTCGGCGAGCTCGCGCTCGAAGACCTCGGCGGACCAGCCGTCCCAGACGATGTGGTGGACGGTGAACAGCACGGTGGTGCGCTCGTCCGCGAGCCGGAAGGCCTCGGCGCGCAGCAGCGGGCCGGCCGCCAGGTCGAAGGGCTCGGCGCAGCGGGCGGCGAGCAGCTCCTCCAGGCGCGCGGCCCGGTCGGGGAGGTCCCGCAGGTCGGTCTCCGCGAGCGGCACGGCGAGGCGGTGGTGCACGTGCTGGCGGGGGCCGTCAGGGTGCAGCGCGAAGGTGGTGCGCAGCGTCTCGTGCCGGGCCGTGACCGCGTCCAGAGCCCGCCGGAGCAGCGCGAGGTCGAGCGGGCCGGTGACGTCGAGGGTCCAGGGGGTGCAGTAGGTGACGGCCTTCGGGTCGAGGCGGTCGAGGAACCAGAGGCCGCGTTGCAGCCCGGACAGGGGCGCGGTGCGCGCCGGGTGGTCGGACGGGCTCACGGCCTCGTTCCCTTCGTGTGCGGTGCGGCCGGTCACCGGGCGGCCAGCCGTTCGGCGATGGCGCTCACGGTCCGGGCCCGGAACACCAGTTGCGGGGGGACGCGGCTGCCGGTCTCCCGGGACAGCCGCATCGCAACCCGGACGGCGGCCAGCGAGTTGCCGCCGATCCGGAAGAAGTTGTCCTCGCGGCCGACCTCGGCGAGGTCGAGCACCTCGCGCACCGCCTCGGCGACCAGGCGTTCGGCCTCGGTCAGCGGGTCGGCGACGGCTGCGTCCTCGGCTGCGACCGGGCGCCCTGCGGGGGCGGGCAGCGCCTTGCGGTCCACCTTGCCGTTGTGGTTGAGCGGCAGCGCGTCCAGGACGTCCAGGGTCGCGGGCAGCATGTGCTCGGGCAGCAGGCCGGCCAGGTGGTCGAGCAGGGCGTCCGGGCCGGGGGCGCCGGCGGCGACGGTGACGTAGGCGGCGATCCGGCGGTCGCCGGGGGCGGGTTCGTGGACGGCGACGGCGGCCTCCCGGACGGCCGGGTGGCGGGTGAGCGCGTCCTCGATCTCGCCGGGTTCGACCCGAAAGCCGCGGATCTTGACCTGGTCGTCGATCCGGCCGGTGACCTCCAGCAGGCCCTCGGCGGTGCGGTGCCCGAGGTCGCCGGTGCGGTAGAGGCGCTCGCCGGGGGCGCCGTACGGGGAGGCGACGAAGCGTTCGGCGGTGAGGCCGGGCCGGCCGAGGTAGCCGTGGGCGAGGCCGCCGCCGGTGGCGTACAGCTCGCCGGTCACCCCGGGCCCGACGGGGCGCAGCCGCTCGTCCAGGACGAGGACGCCCTTGCCGTGCAGCGCGACGCCGATCGGGATGGAGCCGCCGGCGGCGTCGGCGGGGAGGACCCGGTGGCAGGTGGTCAGGCCGAGGCTCTCCACCGGGCCGTAGCCGTTGGCGACCACCAGGCCCGGGTAGGCCTCCAGGGCCTTGGCGACATGGGTGGTGGAGGCCCGCTCGCCGGCGGTGAAGGCGAGCTTCAGGTCGTCGTAGGTCTCCGGGAACTCCTCCAGCAGGAAGTTGAACAGGCTGGCGGAGAGCTGGAGTTGGGTGACGCCGTGGCGGCGGGTCAGCTCGGCGACGGTCTGCGGGTCCGGGCGCTGACCGGGCTGGAGAACGCAGGTGCCGCCGAAGCAGAGCGCGCCGTACAGCTCCAGCGCGAAGGCGTCCCAGGAGACCGGCGAGCACTGCAGCCAGACCTCGTCGGGGCCGAAGCGGGCGTAGTCCTGGCCGAGGTAGGTGGTGGTGAGCGCGCGGTGCGGGACGGCGACGCCCTTGGGGCGGCCGGTGGAGCCGGAGGTGAACATCACGGTGGCGAGGTCGGCGCCGTCGACCGGCAGGCCGAGGTCGTGGGCCGGGTACCGGGCCAGGTCACCGGCCGAGGCGTCCAGGTCCACCTGGCCGGGGACGGCGAACGGCACGGTGGCGTGCCGGTGGGTGACCACCGTGGCGGCGCCGGTGTCGGCGACGGCGCCGGCCAGCCGCTCGGCCGGGAAGTCCGGGTCGAGCAGGGTGTAGGCGGCGCCGGTCTTGAGGGCCGCCAGCAGGGCGGTGACCAGCTCCGGCCCCCGCTCGGTCAGCACGGCGACGGTGTCGCCGCGGCCGATGCCCAGGCCCGCCAGGTGGCGGGCGAGCCGGTTCGCGGCGGCGTTCAACTCGCCGTACCCGACGGTCCGTTCGCCGGATATCAGAGCGACGGCCCGCGGCTCGCGGGCGGCCCGCGCCTCGAACAGGGCGTGCACCGGCACCTCGACGGCGGCGGCCAGGGTGCCCAGCCACTCCTCGCACAGCCCGACCATGGTGGCCGGCTCGAAGAGGTCGCTGTCGTACTCGAAGCGGCCGGTGAAGCCGGTGCCGAGGTCGTCCACCGAGACGGACAGGTCGAAGCGGGAGACCGGGTTGGAGTGCAGGGCCCGGGTGACGGCGTGCCCGCCGACCGTGAACGGCCGGGGGTCCAGCGGGTGCAGCTCCAGCAGCACCTGGCAGAGCGGGTTGCGGTCCTCGGGGCGCTCGTCGAGCACGGCGTTCGCGATGTCGTCGAAGGGCACCTGCTGGTGCCGGTAGCCGCCGATCGACACCTCGCGCACGTGCCGGACCAGCTCGCGGAAGGAGGCGCCCTCCTCCAGCCTCAGCCGCAGCGGCAGCAGGTTGACGAAGTAGCCGATCAGGCCGTCGAGTTCGGCCCGGCCGCGGGCGTTCACCGGCGAGCCGAGCACCAGGTCGCGCTGACCGGAGCGGCGGTGCAGGGTGAGCGCCAGCCCGGCCAGCAGCACCATGAACGGGGTGGCGTCCTCGCTGCGGGCGAGCGCCCGGACGGCCTCGGCCACCGGGCCGGGCATGGCGAAGCGGTGGAAGGCGCCGCGGAAGGCCTGCTCCTCGGGGCGGGGGCGGTCCGGCGCCAGCGCCTCGGTGGTCGGCGCGTCGCGCAACTGCTCGCGCCAGTAGTCGAGTTGCTTCTCGGCGGTGTCGTCCTGGTACTGCCAGGCGGCGTAGTCGCCGTACTGGACGGCGAGTTCCGGCAGCTCGGCCGGGCGGCCCTCGGCCAAGGCGGCGTACAGCTCCCGGAGTTCGGCCTCCAGGACCGGCAGCGAGCCCTCGTCCCAGACGATGTGGTGGAGGAGCAGCAGCAGCGTGGTCGCCCCGCCGGCCCGGAAGACCCGGGCCCGCACCAGCGGGCCCCGCGCCAGGTCGAAGGGCTCCAGCGCGGCCTCGGCGACCAGCCCGTCCACCCGGTCGGCGGTGGTCTCGGTGAGCGTGAACGGCAGCTCCACGGAGGGGTGGACGATCTGGCGCGGGCCGTCCTCGGCGAGCTCGAAGGTGGTCCGCAGGCTCTCGTGCCGCTCGACCACCCCCGCCAGCGCCCACCGCAGCAGCTCGGGGTCGACCGGCCCGGAGAAGCGGAACACCCAGGGCACCAGATAGGTCGGCGCGTCCGGGTTCCACTGGTCGAGGAACCACAGGCCGCGCTGGAACTTCGACAGCGGGGCCTCGGCGGCGCCCGAGCGCACCGGGGCCGGGCGCGCGCCGCCGGTCGCGGAGGTCACCGCGGCGGCGAACCCGGCCAGGGTCGGCGCGTCGAAGATGGTGTACGGCGACACCATGCCGAAGACGTCGAAGACCCGGCCCACCACCCGTACGGCGGTCAGCGAATCGCCGCCCAGGTGGAAGAAGTTGTCGTCGGCGCCGACCTCCGGCACGCCGAGCACGTCCGCCCAGACCGCCGCGATCAGCTGCTCGGCGGGGGTGCGCGGCGGGCGGCCGGCCGGCCTGCCCTCCGGCGCCGTCCGCGGCTCGGGCAGCGCCGCGCGGTCCACCTTGCCGCCGGCCGTCAGCGGGAAGGCCTCCAGCGCGGTGAGCGTCGCCGGAACCATGTGCTCGGGCAGCCGCTCGGCCAGCCAGGCCCGGGCCTCGGCGTACCCCGGCACGGCGCCGGTGGCATACGCGGCCAGCCGGCCCTCGTGCGCCACCACCACGCAGCCGGTCACGCCGGGGTGGCCGGCCAGTACCTGCTCGACCTCCCCGGGCTCGACCCGGAAGCCGCGGATCTTCACCTGGTGGTCGGTGCGGCCGAGGAACTCCAGCGGGCCGTCCCCGGTGGCGCGGCGCACCAGGTCGCCGGTGCGGTACATCCGGGCGCCGCCGGGGCCGTCCGGGTCCGCGAACGGGTCCGCGACGAAGCGGCCGGCGGTCAGGCCGGGGCGGCCGAGGTAGCCGGAGGCCAACAGCGGCCCGCCGACGTACAGTTCACCGGCCTCGCCGGGCGGCACCGGCCGCAGCCGCTCGTCGAGCACGTGCAGCGGGCGCCCGCCGACGGCGGTGCCGATCGGCACCCGGGCCGCCGGCTGCTGCCCGTCGAGCCGGTGGACGGTGGCGGTGACCACCGTCTCGGTCGGACCGTACGCGTTCAGCAGCGGCACCCCGGTCGCCGCCCACCAGGCGGCGGCGGTGGCCGGCTCCAGCTTGTCGCTGCCGGAGACCATCAGCCGCAGGGTGCGCGGCACCCGGCCGCCCAGCGCCGCCACCACGTCCTGGAAGTAGCCCGCGGCCAGGTTGGCGACGGTGACGCCCTCGGCGTCCAGCAGCTCCAGCAGCGCGGCCGGGGCGAGCAGCCGCTGCTCCGGCAGGACCAGGCAGGCCCCGGCGGCCAGCGCGCCGAGCACCTGCTCCACGGCCACGTCCACGGTCGGACGGGCGAACTGCAGCACCACGTCCCGCTCGGTCAGGCCGAAGGCCTCGACCACACCGGCCAGATGGCCGGCCAGGGCCGCGAGCGGGACGTGCACGCCCTTGGGGCGGCCGGTGGTACCGGAGGTGTAGATGACGTACCCGGCGCCCGCGCCCGTCCCTCCGCCCAGCTCGGTGAGCTCCTCGCCGTCGAGGGCGAGGCCGGCCCCGGCGTCCTCGGCGATCCAGCGGTTGCGCTCCTCGGGCGCCTCCCGGTCCAGCGGCAGGTAGGTGGCACCCGCCCGCAGCGCCGCCAGCAGCGCGACCACGTGGTCCAGCCGGTCGCGGCCGGTCACGGCGACCGTCCGCCCGGGGGCGAGCCGGGCGGCGAGGGCGGCGCTCAGGCCGTCCAGCTCCCGGTAGCTGACGGTCCGGGCCCCGGCCCGGACGGCCGGCCGCTCCGGGAAGCGCGCGACGGCGGAGGCGAACGGCGCGAATGCGGGCGCCGTGAATTCGACGGGAAAACCGCGAGAGGACATCATCCAGCCCCAGATCGTGAGAGGAATCGGCGAAGAAGGCGACAGGGGAACACCAAGGCCCTGTCGGCAGAGCGGGCGGAAGGAAGTCGGCAGTTTCCTCCTGCCGCTTCCCGAGCAGGCCGGGGCTACCGGCCGAGGGGGATTCCGGAATTCCCGGGGGACCAGACGTCCTCCTGGTCCAGGGCCTCCGGGGAGTACTTCCCGAGCGCGCTGATCAGCAGCCGGAGTTCCAGCGCCAGGCAGTCCGCGAAACGGCGGAGCCCGGATTCCCGGTCCTCCGCGACGGCGAGCAGCGCCGCCCGTCCGAGGCCCACCGCGCGGGCCCCCAGCGCCAGGCTCTTGACCGCCCGGGCGCCCTCCCAGATCCGCCCGGAGACCAGCAGGGAGGGCGGCGGCGCGGCCGCCAGCCGGCGCAGGCACTCCGCGAGCGGCAGGCCGACGTGCGGCAGGAACACCCCCGGCGCCCAGCCGGTGCCGCCCTCCGCGCCGTCCACCACGACGGCGTCCGCCCCGGCCTCGTGCGCCACCCGGGCGGCCTCGGCCACGTCCCGGCCGGGGTGGAGCTTCACCCAGATCCGCACCCGCGGGTAGTTGTTGCGCATCAGCCGGATCTGCTGGCGCAGGATCTCCGCGGTGAAGGTGCCCGGGGTGGCGGCGCGCAGCACCCGCCCGTCGTCGAACAGCGGGTCGAGACCGAAGCGGTCGCCGAGCGCGGCGGCGGCGTCCGCGTCCAGCACGGTCATCCCGCCCAGGCCCGGCTTGGCGCCCTGGCCGACCTTCAACTCGAAGGCCAGCCGCCCGGATTCGAGCAGCGGCAGGGCGGCCGGGTCGCTGTGGACGAGGTTCCACACCTCGGCGTCGGCGTCCTCGGTGCTCTGCTGGACGGCCACGCCGCCGAGCCCGTCCGGGAGTTCCTCGCCGTAGGCGCGCAGCCGGCCGAGCAGGGTGCGGTCGGCGGCCTCGCCGAGCCGGCCGTAGCCGTTGACCGGCACCACGTTCTCGCCGATCACCATCGGGATCCCGAGCGCCCCGGCCTGCCGGCTGAGGGCCAGCCCGAGGTCGCCGCCGGCCGCCCGGGTGGAGCCGGTCGCGGAGACGTACACCGGCAGCGCGGAGGCGAACCCGCCGATGGCGGTGGCGAGTTCGACGTCCCGGTAGTCGGGCTCGCAGCCCAGGTCGATCAGCTTGGCGAGCCGCTGCGGCAGGAACAGCGGCGGGACGATCCGCAGGGCGTCGAGGGCGTCGGACGGCGCCGCCTCCTCGGGCCTCCCCGCGCCGAACAGCACCCGCCCGTACTCCTCGGCGGGCGGGAACACGGCGGCCGCCCCGGCCCGGGCCCGCCGCCGGACCTCCTCCTCCGGGAACCCCGGTGCGGTCAGGTCGCTCACGGCGACACCACCCCGGCGACCTTGGGGAACGCGCTGGCCTGCCAGACGGCGTCCAGGCCTGCGACGTACCGGGTGAGCCGCTCGACGCCGATGCCGAAGCCCGCGCTGGCCGGCACGCCCTCGCGCACCAGGTCCAGGTACCAGCGGTACTTCTGCGGGTTCTCGCCGGTCTCCCGCATCCGGGTGACGATCTCCGCGTAGTCGTTGGTGCGCTGGCTGCCGCTGCACAGCTCGCCGTAGCCCTCGGGCGCGAGCAGGTCGAAGTTCCGCAGCAGGCCCGGGTCCTCCGGGTGCTCGCGGTCGTAGAAGCCGCGCGAGCCCTTCGGGTAGTCGGTGACGAAGAACGGCCGGTCGCGCCGGGCCGACAGCAACGCCTCGCCCTCCCAGTCGAGTTCGGCGTCCGGGCTCTGCGGGTGCCCGATCCCGCGCAGTTCGGCGACCGCCTCGGCGTGCCGGACGCGGCCGAAGGAGCCCTTCAGCAGGTCGGCGAACGCCTGCGGGTCCCGGCCGAGTTCGGCGAACTCCTTGGGCAGCTCGCGCACCGTGCTGCCGACCATGTGCACCACCAGCTCCTCGGCCAGCCGGACGGCGTCGTCCCGGCTCGCGCCGGCGGCCTCCACGTCCAGCTGGTGGAACTCGGCCAGGTGCCGGCTCGTCCCGGCGGTCTCCAGCGGCTCCAGGCGGACGTTCGGGGCGATGCAGAAGATCTTGTCGAAGGCGAGCAGCGAGGCCTGCTTGTACAGGATCGCGCTGGTCATCAGCTTGTAGCGGTGGCCGTAGAAGTCGATGTCCACCTGCTTGGAGCCGCGCGCGCCGGGGTCGGTGACCGGGCCGATGACCGGCGGCAGCAGCTCGGTGAAACCCCGGCCGCGCAGGAACTCCCGGGCGGCGAACAGCAGGTGCTGCTGGATCCGCAGCGCGCTGCGGGTGGTCGGGGCGGTCAGGTGCCGGCCCGGATCGGTCGGGGGCAGGGGGGTGGCGTCGGGCATGGTCGGAGTCCTCTTCTCT
>NZ_JBHVET010000199.1:0-11948 GCF_042802135.1 Kitasatospora sp. NPDC057512 | reverse complement strand
CGCCAGGTCCACGAGGACCTGCGCGGGCGGCCGTTCAGTTCCCCGCGCCCGGTGCACCAGAGCAGGACCTCCGCCGGGTGGGCGGCCGGCTCCCGCGGTGCGTGCGGGAAGAGCCGGTCGAGCGCGAAGCGGCACGGTTCGGCGGGCGGCTGCCAGGGCAGGCCGAGGCCGCGGGTGATGTCGTGGGTGTGCAGCAGGGTCTCGGCGACGCCCATCGCGGCGAAGCCGAGGGGGTCGCAGGGCCCGTGGTGGTAGGCGCGCAGCTCGGGCGGGGCGGCGTCCAGGGCGGTGGCGAGGAGGTGTCCGGCGGCGGTGACCACGGCGAGCACCTGGGCCGGGTCGGCCTCGGGCCGGACGGTGAGGTCCAGCGGCAGGTAGCGGTCGCGGGGGCGGGCGGCGAGCTGGCCGGCGTAGGCGAGCAGGTCGTGGGCGATGTGAGCGGCGGTGTCGCGGCAGCTCCACTCCAGGAGCCCGGCGGGGGCGTCCCAGTCCCGGTTCCCGGTGTGCGGGGTGAGGACGGCCAGTGCGGCGTCCAGGGCGGTTCGTACGGCGTCGCCGTTGCGCATGACCATTCCTTCGACGGGGCGTCCGGGGCCTTCGGGGTGTCACACGATAGGCCCAGTGCCCCGGCTCGCGCCGGGAGTCCGTCCGATAATCGGTCCTGTCCGGCGCATCCGGGGCGTCCGGCGCGTCCGGCGCCCTGCGATCCAGCGTCCCGCGGTCCGACGCCGCCCCACCCGCGAGCACCCAGGCAGGTACCCATGGCCAGAATCGCCGTGATCGGCGCCGGCGGCACCATCGGCAGCGCGGTCGTCAAGGAGGCGGCGGCGCGTGGGCACGAGGTCACCGCCGTGGTCCGGGACCCGGACCGCTACCGGGGTGGGGCCGCCGTCGTGGAGCGCGCGGACGTGCTGGTCCCGGCAGACGTGGCCCGGGTCGCGGCCGGCCGGGACGTCCTGGTGAGCGCCGTCGGCGGCGGCGACGGCCCGGGCCACCAGGCGCTGGTCGAGCCGGCCGCCCGCTCCCTGGTCGAAGGCCTGCGCACGCTGGGCGGCGCGGCGCCCAGGCTGATCGCGGTCGGAGGGGCGGGCAACCTGGAGACCGCGCCGGGCGTGCGGGTCTGGGACGCCCCGGGCCTGCCGGAGCCGCTCCTCCAGATCATGCACGCCCACGGCGCGGCGCTGGACTACTACCGGACGGTCTCCGACCTGCGCTGGACGGTGCTCAGCCCGGCCGCCGAGATCGGCCCGGGGGAGCGGACCGGCCGCTACCGCACCGGCCTGGACCAGCTGCTCACCGACGCCGAGGGGCGGAGTTGGATCTCGGTGGCGGACTACGCGGTCGCCCTGGTGGACGAGATCGAGCAGCCCGAGCACATCGGCGAGCGGTTCACCTGCTGCTCCCTGTGAGGGGTCCGGCAGGCGGGGCGTTCGAAGGGGAAGGGGGCCTCACCCCAGCTGGATCGAGCGCTTGGCCAGGCCCATCCAGAACCCGTCGATGACGCTGCGCTGGCTGTCCAGGTCGGCCTCGCCGGCGCCGAGGGTGACGAACAGCGGGGCGAAGTGCTCGGTGCGCGGGTGGGCCAGGCGTCCGGCCGGGGCCTTGTGCTCGAAGTCGAGCAGCGCGTCGAGGTCGTGGGCCTCCAGGGCGCGTCGGCCCCAGTCGTCGAACTCGGCCATCACCGAGGTGATCCGGCCGTCGCTGCTGAGCGCCCGCAGGTTGTGGGTGAAGAAGCCGCTGCCGACGATCAGCACGCCCTCGTCGCGCAGCGGGGCGAGCTTGCGGCCGATCTCCATCAGCCGCCGCGGGTCGAGGGTGGGCAGCGAGACCTGGAGCACCGGGATGTCGGCGTCCGGGTACATCTCCACCAGCGGGACGTAGGCGCCGTGGTCGAGCCCCCGGTCGGGGATGTCCTGGACGGGCGTGCCGGGGGCGCGCAGCAGCTTGCGCACGCGCTCGGCGAGGTCCGGCGCGCCGGGGGCGGCGTACCGGACCCGGTAGTAGTGCTCGGGGAAGCCCCAGAAGTCGTACACCAGCGGGACGGTGGCGACGGCGCCGAGGGCGAGCGGGGCCTCCTCCCAGTGGGCGGAGACCATCAGGACGGCCTTGGGCCGGGGCAGGTCGGCGGACCAGGCGGCCAGCTCGCCCGGCCAGACCGGGTCGTCGGCCAGCGGCGGCGCGCCGTGCGACAGGTACAGGGCGGGCATGCGCTCAGGGGCCGCGGTGCTCATGGCGTCCTCCTCGGGGCCGTTCGACCGGCAGGTCGTCCACAACAGGTAGTTCAAATTTGAACGTTTACGGGACCGACGGTACACCTTCGTTCGAATTTGAACAACAGGAGTAGGCTTCACCCCATGTCCACACTGAACGAGCCCCGCTGGCTGGACCCGGACGAGGCGGCCGCCTGGCGGGGCTTCGTCGTCGCGAGCAACCTGCTGAACCGGCGGCTGGAGCGCCAGCTCAAGGACGACTCCGGACTCTCCCACCAGCAGTACGAGATCCTGGTGCACCTGTCCGCCGCCCCCGACGACTCGCTGCGGATGACCGAGCTCGCCGACAAGCTGGTCACCTCCAAGAGCGGCCTGACCTACCAGGTCACCCAGCTGGAGCGGGCCGGCCTGGTCGCCCGCCGCTCCTGCCCCAGCGACGTGCGCGGCGTCATCGCCGAGCTCACCGACCAGGGCCGGGAGGCGCTGCGCCAGGCCGCGCCCGGGCACGTCGCCCTGGTGCGCGAGCTGCTGATCGACGTGCTCAGCCGCGAGCAGCTCGCGGTGCTCGCCGAGGGCCTCGGCGCCGTCAGCGCCCGGCTGCGCCAGGACGAGACTCCCTAGGACCCGCCCCGCCGGGCAGCCGCCGCCCGCACCCGGGGCCCGCACCCGCGGGTGGAAGTCCGACCGTCCGACGCCCGGCCGCCCGCCTCGCGAGCCTGCGGCCCCGGCCCCGCGGCCGCACGCCGGAAGGGGCCGGACGGCGGGTCGAAAACACTCGCCGGAGCCGGGTTTCCGTGCCAACATGCCCCATATGGGGACGATTCTGCACGGCACCTTGGTCATGCTCCGCCCGGCCACCGGGGAGGACATCCCGGCGCTGGCGGCCATCCGCGGCACGCCCGAGGTGTTCGCCCGTTGGCGGGGCGGCGACAACCTGGCCGACGAGGTCGCCAACGACCTGGAGTCGCCCGGCACCGAGACCTTCGCGATCGACCTCGGCGGCAAGGTGGTCGGCGCCATCCAGTGGTACGCCAACAACGACGACGAGTACCGGCACGCCGGGATGGACCTCTACCTCGACCCGACGGTGCACGGCCTGGGCCTGGGCACCGACGCCGTGCGCACGATGGCCCGGTACCTGGTGCACGACCACCACTACCACCGGCTGGTGATCGACCCGGCCGCCGACAACCTCGCCGCGATCCGCTGCTACACCAAGGTCGGCTTCCGCACCGTCGGCACCATGCGCCAGTACGAGCGCGGGCCGGACGGCACCTGGCACGACAACCTGCTGATGGACCTGCTCGCGGACGAACTGCTCGAAGGCTGAGGCGCCCGCGCCGCTGCCCGGCGTCGGTCCCGCGCCGCTGCCCGGCCGGTCCGGGGTCGCCCCCGGCGTCAGCCCCGCGCCGTCCCCGGCGGGCAGCCGCAGGAGCGCCGGACCACCAGCTGGGCCGGGAAGGTGCGGGCGCCCTGGGCGCGGCGCTCCGGCCCGCCGAGGACCAGTTCCACCGCCGCGCGGGCCATCTCGTCCTGCGCCGTGGTGACGGTGGTCAGCGCGGGCCCGGCGATCACCGCCTCGGCGATGTCGTCGAAGCCGGCCACCGCGAGGTCCTCCGGCACCCGGATGCCGAGGTCGTCGGCGGCCCGCAGCAGGCCGATCGCCTGGTCGTCCGTCGTGCAGAACACGGCGGACGGCCGGTCGGGACGGGCGAGCAGGGCGAGCGCCTCGGCGTGCGCCCGGACCCGGTCGAACGGCGCCGGGGTGAGCCGTCCCTCGGTGGGCAGCCCGGCCTCCTCCAGCGCGGCGACCCAGCCGGCCGTCCGCCCGGTGACCGGGTCGTGCGGGCTGAGCGCGAGGGTGCCGCCGAAGCAGTGCACCTCGGCGTGCCCGTGCCCGAGCAGGTGGCGGACCACCTCGCGGGCGCCGCCCTGGTCGTCCGCGACCACGGCGACGCCGCCGGCGCTCTCCGCCCGGTGGTGCAGCAGCACCACGGGGGTGCCGTCGGCCACGTCGAAGCCGGTCAGCCCGGGGGTGGCCGGGTCCTGGGTGACCAGGACCAGACCGTCCACCTGCATCCCGAGGAAGGCCCGGATGTAGTGCGCCTCGCGCTCGTCGGCGTAGTCGGAGTTGCCGATCAGCAGCAGCCGGCCGTGCTCGGCCGCGGCCTGCTCGACGGCGTGCGCGAGCCCGGCGAAGAAGGGCTGGCGGGCGTCCGGGACGACCATCCCGAGCAGGTCGGTCCGCCGCCGGGCCATCGCCTGGGCAACCCGGTTCGGCCGGTAGCCGAGCTCCTCGACCGCCGCGAGCACCCGCGCCCGGGTCGCCGCCGCCACCGGCCGCGGCCCGTCGTTGATCACATAACTCACGACCGCCGTGGACGTCCCCGCCACCCGCGCCACATCGTCCCGTGTCACCCTCGCCATGACCGTTGAGCCTACACAGCCCCTCCGACCAGCGTCTTTGCCGAGCCCCGGGCCCGCCCGATCGGCCCTCTGCGGTTGCGCCCCGGCCGCGGCCGCCCGGAGGGTGGCGGGACAGGCGGCACCCGCAGCCGCCACCGCCGACCGTGGAGCAGGCCGATGAGCAGGCCGATGGGCGCGCCACCGCACCGGCGGGCCGTCCGGCGCACGCGCCCGGCGGCCCGGCCGCGGGTCCGCGTCCACGCCCGGGCACGTGGCTCGGGCACCGCCCGCCCGAAGGTCAGGCCCTGGCGCGCGTACGCCGTGGTGGCGGCGATCGTGCTGTCCGTCGTCGCCGGGCTGCTGCTCTACCTCGACGAACGCTCCAGCCGCGGCCGCGTCCAGGTGGTCGGGACGGTGCCCGGCCCGGACTTCCTGGAGGTCGACGTGACGCTCCAGCGGGTGGACGCGGCCGCGCAGACGCTCACCGCGAAGGTCCTGGTCCTGCCGCACGGCGCCCTGGAGCAGCCGGACAGCACGCTGGTCCCGGCCCGGGACGTGGTGCTGGAGACCACCTCGCTGGAGCAGACCGTGCTCAGGTACCCGGCCGGGCAGCAGGTCGCCTCCAGCGCGGTGGCGTTCAGCCTCCTCGACGGCCGGGTCACCGACTACCCCTTCGACCGCTACCACGCGCTGATCGGCTTCCAGGCCACCGCCGGCGGGCAGCCCGTCCCGGTGGTGATCGGCCTGGAGGAGGCCGACCCCTTCTTCGTCTTCAAGCAGGCCGAGAAGCAGAGCGAGGGCGGCGCCGTCGCGGTGACCGAGCGGATCAGCCGCTCGCGCAGCACCTTCATCCTGGCCTGGTTCATGATGGCCGCGATGTGGGCGCTGGCGCTGTCCGTGCTGGTGGCGGCCTGGCTGATCGTCCGCCAGCGGCGCGGCATCGTCTGGCCCGCCCTCGGCTGGATGGCGGCCACGCTGTTCGCCCTGGTCGGCATGCGCAACGCCGCGCCGGGCAGCCCGCCGATCGGTTCGCTGCTGGACTACGCGGCGTTCTTCTGGGCGGAGCTGCTGGTCGCGGTCGGCCTGACCATGGTCGTGGTGCGCGGCGCCCGGATCGAGGGCGGGCACAAGGAGTAGCGGGTGCCCGGGCGCACGTGTCCGGCGTCCCGGCGGCCCGGCCACTCGGCTCAGGGGCCCGGCCACGCGGCTCGGGGGCTCGGGAGCTCAGGCGTCGGGCACGACCACCGTCAGCGAGGTCTCCTGGAGCAGGAAGCCCAGCGACTCGTAGACCCGGCGGGCCGGGTTGCCCTCGGACACCACCAGCGTCACGTCCGCGAGCCCGCGCTCGGCGGCGTCCCCGACGGCGCGGCGCAGCAGGTCGGCGCCGAGGCCGCGGTAGCCGCGCTCCGGGTGGCGGAAGACGTCGCCGACCCAGGGCCGGCCGTCGCGGTCGGTGAGGATCAGCCCGGCGACCACGCGGTCCTCGGCGTCCACGGCGAGCAGGCTGGACGGCAGCACCGGGCCGATGACGCTGCCCTCCAGCAGCGGGGTGATCCGCTCGGCCAGCACCCGGGCGTCCTCGCCCGGGTAGAAGTCGACGTGGTCGGGGGCGAAGGCGGCCCGCCAGGCCTCGTACAGCTCCTCGGGCGCGCGGTCGCAGGGCACCGCCCGCAGGCCCTCGCGCAGCGGCGTCCCGGCCCAGTCGGCGGGCGGGGGATCGGCGCGCAGGTCGCGGCTGAAGGTGTGGGCGTGCCGCAGCACCCGCGCGCCGTGCGCCACCAGCTCCTGCCCGAGCCCGGGCGGGCCGGAGACCACCCAGCCGGGCAGCTCGGCCCGGACGAACGCGGCGGCGTCCACCGACTCGTCCAGGACCTCCAGCAGGTCGGCCCAGGGCCGGCCCTCCCGCTCGTCCAGCAGGTAGCGCAGCACCGGCCCGCCGTCGGTACCCCGCCTGACCACCCAGTCCTCGGCCATGGCCCACCCCACAATCGCGTGATCGTTCGTCGGCGGCCCATGCTCACCGAGGCCGTGCCGTCCGGCAACCGGTTATTTCAGGCCATCACCGCGTCGGGCCGTCACCGTGTCAGGGGCCACCGCCGCGTCGGGCCGTCACCGCGTCAGGGGCCACCGCCGGGTCACGCCGCCACCGGGTCAGGCCACCACCGCGGCGCGGACGCAGAGCACGTCCGGCAGGTGGGAGACCAGCAGGGACCAGCTCTCGCCCTCGTCCCGGCTGCCGTACACGTCGCCGGTCCGGTTGCCGAAGTAGATCCCGGCCGGGTCGGCGTCGTCGGTGCGCAGGGCGTCGCGCAGCACGATGCCGTAGTGGTCCTCGCCGGGCAGGCCATGGGCGAGCTGCTGCCAACTGGTGCCGGCGTCGGTGGTGCGGAAGACCCGGCAGCGGCGGCCGGGCGGGATGCGGTCGTCCGCGCCGCCGAGCGGGAAGAGGTAGGCGGTGTCGGCCCGGCGCGGGTGGGCGGCCACGGCGAAGCCGAACTCGGCGGGCAGCCCGTCCACGATCGAGCGCCAGCTCGCGCCCCAGTCGTCGCTGCGGTAGACGCCGCCGTGGTTCTGGAGGTAGAGCCGGTCCGGGTGGACCGGGTCCGGGGCGATCTTGTGCACGCACTGGCCGAACTCCGGGTACTGGCTCTCCTCCGGGAGGAACTCGGCGCGCAGGCCGGTGTTGGAGGGCTGCCAGCTGTCGCCGCCGTCCTTGCTGCGGTAGACGCCGCCGCTGGAGACGGCGACCAGCAGCCGCTGCGGGTCGCGCGGGTCGGTCAGGACGGTGTGCAGGCCCTGGCCGCCGTAGCCGGCGCCCCACTGCGGCCGCTGCGGGTGGTTCCAGAGCGGTTCGACCAGCGCGAAGGTCTCGCCGCCGTCGGTGGAGCGGAACAGCGCGGCGGGCTCGGTGCCCGCGTAGACGACGCCGGGGGCCTCCGCCCCGGCGGGCTGGAGCTGCCAGACCCGGGTGAGCGAGGCGCCGGTGGACTCCGGGAAGCGGATGGCCGGCCGCGGGGGCTCGTACCAGTTGGCGCCGAGGTCGTCGGAGCGCCAGATCGACGGTCCCCAGTGGCTGCTGTCGGCGCCGGCCAGCACTCTGGTCCGGCCGTCGCGGCGGTCGATGGAGACGGAGTAGATCGCGTTCATCGGGAAGTGCGGCCCGCTGAACTCCCACGTCAGCCGGTCGCGGCTGCGGCCGAGAAAGAGGCCCTTCTCGGTTCCGACGGCCAACAGCACCTCGGTCATGTCTCACACCACCTGGTCACGAGCAACGGCCCCCCGGGACGGCCCCCGAGTGTCAGTGTCCCGCCGTCCACCGGTGGTCACATCTCGCCGCGCCGACCGTCCGGGGGGCCGTCCGTGCCGGGGGTGCCGCTACCCCCGGCAGTCCTCCAGCAGCCGCAGCCAGACCTCGCTGATCGTCGGGTACGAGGGCACCGCGTGCCAGAGCCGGTCGATCGGCACCTCGCCGACCACCGCGACGGTCGCCGAGTGCAGCAGCTCGGCCACCCCGGGGCCGACCAGGCAGGCGCCGACGATCACCTGCCGGTCCAGGTCGAAGACCACCCGGGCCCGGCCGCGGTAGCCGTCGGCGTACAGCGAGGCCCCGGCGACGGAGCCGATCTCGTGGTCGACGGTCCTCACCCGCAGCCCGGCGGCCTCGGCGGTGGCCCGGGTCAGGCCGACGGCGGCGACCTCGGGCTGGGTGAACACCACCTGGGGCGCGCCCGCCAGGTCGGCGGAGGCGGAGTGCGCGCCCCAGCGCGAGGTGTCCAGCGGGCGCCCCTCGGCGCGGGCGGCGATCGCCGCGCCGGTGATCCGGGCCTGGTACTTGCCCTGGTGGGTGAGCAGCGCCCGGTGGTTGACGTCCCCGACGGCGTAGAGCCACGCGCCGTCCACGCCCTCCGCGCCGTCCACGCCGAGCACCGTGCAGCTGTCGTCCACCTCCAGCCAGCCGCCCGGCTTCAGGCCGACCTGCTCCAGCCCGATGTCGGCGGTGCGCGGGGCCCGGCCGGTCGCGTACAGCACCTCGTCGACGGTCAGCGTCCCGTTCCCGCCCTGTCCGTTCCCGTCCTGTCCGTCCCCGCCCTGGCCGTCCCCGCCCTGGCCGTCCCGGGCGGCGAGCGTGAGGGTCACCGGCCCGGAGCCGTCCGCCCGCTCCAGCGCGGTGACCTCGGTGCCGAAGCGGAGGTCCACCCCGGCCGCCCGCAGGCCCTCCGCGACCAGCTCGCCCGCGAAGGGCTCCATCCGCGGCAGCAGCCCGTCACCACGGACCAGCAGCACCACCTCGGAGCCGAGCGCCCGCCAGGCGGCGGCCATCTCCACCCCGACCACCCCGCCGCCGACCACCGCCAGCCGCCCGGGGACGGTCTGCGAGCCGGTCGCCTCCCGGTTGGTCCACGGGTGGGCCTCGGCGAGCCCCGGCACGTGCGCGGGCAGCACCGGGCGGCTGCCGGTGCACACCGCGACGGCGTGCCGGGCGGTGAGCACCCGCTCGCTGCCGTCCTCGGCCTCCACCGTCACCGTCCGCACCCCGGCCAGCCGGCCGTGGCCGCGCACCAGCTCGATGCCGGTGTCCCGCAGCCACTTCACCTGGCCGTCGTCCTTCCAGTCGGAGGCGAAGGAGTTCCGCCGGGCCAGCACCGCGGCCGGGTCCAGCCGGCGGTCGCCGACCGCCTCCCGGGAGCCGGCCACCGCGCGGGCGTCGGCCAGCGCGGCCACCGGCCGCAGCAGCGCCTTGCTCGGCATGCAGGCCCAGTACGAGCACTCGCCGCCGACCAGTTCGGCCTCCACGATCACGGTGCGCAGCCCGGCGGCGACCGTCCGGTCGGCCACGTTCTCGCCGGTCGGACCGGCCCCCAGGACGATGACGTCGTACTCCTCGGCGGTGCTGGTCATGCCCTGTCCTCCGTCATCTCGATGGCTGCCCCGGCCCGCCGGGCGGGGGCGGCGGGCGTGCGCCCACGGGTGTCGAGCGGCCGGTCGCGCCCGACCCCGGGCTCGCCGCTGCCGCCTGCGGTTCCGTACCCGAGCGTGACCCGGACCGCCCACCGCGGCCACTTCTCGCGCCGGTCGCGCGAGCGCGGGATGTGCGGGGCGGGAGGCGTGCGCGGGGTGACCGGGGCGCGGGAGCCGAGCCGGGCACGCCGCGGGCCGGACGGCCCCGGACCGGCGTCCGGCCGGAACTCCGGCACGGCGTCCGGCGGTTCGGTCCGGCTGGGCTGCTCGCGCACGGGTGCTCGCTCCTCGCTCGGGTACGGCGTGGGCCCCATCCTGCCGGTCCGGGCGCCGTTGCGCGACGGACGGACACGCGGAGGGCGCCGTGGGGCGCACCGCCGGGCGCGGACGGGACAGACCGGGACGGGAGACGGGCAGGCGGACGGGCGGGCTCAGAGCGCGGCGAGCTCCGCCAGCAACGCCGCCGTGTCGGCCGGGCGGGAGAACATCGGCCAGTGCCCGGTGGGCAGTTCGCGCAGCTCCCAGTTCGGCCCCGACATCCCGGTGAAGTACGGGTGCCCGGCGGCGATCAGCTCGCGCACCTGGGAGAGCGGGAAGGAGCAGGAGACCAGCGCCTGCGGCAGCGCCGCCCCGGCGCCGGTCAGCCGCAGCCGGTCCCGGAACGCCCCGGCCGGGTGCGGGGTGGCGCGGGAGCGGACGGACGCGAGGGCGGCCTCGTCCAGCCCCGCCGTGCTCGCGCCGTGCTCGCTCAGGTACTCCCAGGACGGCAGCGGGAGCCTGCCGTCGACCACCGAGGCCTCGGCCGTCCGCTGGTAGTCGGGCTGCCAGAGGTCGTGCACCGACGAGCCGTCGACCAGCGGGCCGCTGTCCAGGTAGACCACCCGGCGGATCCGCTCCGGCATCCGGTCCGCGAGCCCGCCCACCGGGGCGCAGGCGCCGCTGTGCGCGACCACGACGACGTCCGACAGGTTCTCCCGGACCAGCAGCCCGGCGAGGTCGGCGATGTGGTCCTCCAGCCCGAACTCGCCCTCCTCGGCCGCGCGTTCGGCCACTCCGGGCAGGCTGACGGCGTACACCCGGTGCCCGGCCGCGCGCAGCGGCGCGGCCACCTCGTCCCAGGCCCAGGCGCCGATCCAGAATCCGGGGACCAGTACGAACGTGCTCATGGCGGATCACTCCTTCGTCGGTGGGATGTCCGGGGAGGCCGCGACGAACCGCAGAGGCGTCGACGGGCCCGCGGAGGCCTCGACCGGCGGTCCGCGGAGGTCTCCGTCGCCGTGGGGCCTCCTCCATCGCAGACTCTAGGATCGAATCCGGACAGGAGTCGCCCGGATTTCCGCCGAGCGAAGGAGTACACACGATGGAGCACCCGGTCAGCCGCGTCCTCGCCCTGCTGGAACTGCTCCAGGACCGCCCCGGCCTGACCGGCGCCGACCTGGCCGCCCGGCTCGACGTGGACGAGCGCACCGTCCGCCGCTACGTCGCCCGGCTGACCGAACTCGGCATCCCCGTCGAGGCCGACCGCGGCCGCTACGGGGGCTACCGCCTGCGGCCCGGCTACCGGCTGCCGCCGCTGATGCTCACCCCGGACGAGGCCGCCTCCGTCGTGCTCGGCCTGCTGGCCGGCCGCAGCTCCGGCCTGTCGCTGGGGGAGGAGGCCACCGGGACGGCCCTCGCCAAGATCCAGCGGGTGCTGCCGCCGCCGCTGCGCGAGCGCGTGGCGGCCGTCGAACAGACCCTCGGACTGACCGCCACGCCCGCCACCGGCCCCGGCCCGGCCGCCGCCGCGCTGTTCACCCTGGCCGAGGCGGCCCGCCGCCGTCGCCGGGTGCGGCTCGCCTACCGGGACCGGGAGGACCGGCCCAGCGAACGCGACTTCGACCCGTACGGGCTGGTCTTCCACTCCGGGCGCTGGTACACCACCGGGCTCGACCACCGCAGCGGCGAGCCGCGCACCTTCCGGCTGGACCGGATCACCCGGGTCGAGCAGGGCGAGACCGGCTTCGAGCCGCCGGAGGACTTCGACCCGGTCCAGCGGGTGGTGGAGTCACTGGCCGGCGCGCCCTGGCGGCACCGGGTGGAGGTCGAGCTGCGGACCACCCTCGCCGAGGCCCGCCGCCGACTGCCGCCCGCCGTCGGCACGCTCACCGAACTCGCCGAGGACCGGGTGCTGCTGCGGGCCCGGGCGCAGAACCTGGACGGCGTCGCGGTGCTGCTGGCCGGCCTCGGGTGGCCGTTCACCGTCCGGGAGCCCGCCGCGCTGCGCGCCGAGGTGCGGGCGCTCGCGGACCGGCTCTCCGGCTGGGGCGCCGAGCCGTCGTGACGGCGGGCGCGACAGGCCAAAGGGGGAGCGGGCATGCCGAGGGCCCGGGG
>NZ_JBHVET010000198.1:0-11967 GCF_042802135.1 Kitasatospora sp. NPDC057512 | reverse complement strand
GGCTGCGGGGTGGTCC
This sequence comes from Kitasatospora sp. NPDC057512, assembly GCF_042802135.1. Lineage (NCBI taxonomy): Bacteria > Bacillati > Actinomycetota > Actinomycetes > Kitasatosporales > Streptomycetaceae > Kitasatospora > Kitasatospora sp. NPDC057512. The sequence goes on along the minus strand of NZ_JBHVET010000198.1, from coordinate 11,951 downwards.
CGCAGCCGGCGCCGGACGGTGGCACGCGGGGTGCGCGTGCCGAGGGCGGGTGCTCAGGCGGAGATGCCGCAGTACTGCTGCTGCTTGCCGATCGCGCGGTAGACGCAGTCGGCCGTCTCCACCAGGCGCAGGACCGCTTCGCGGTTGCGGGCGGTCTCGCGGCCGATGACCTCGTCCGGCGGGTAGAAGCCGCTGCTGCCGTTCGGGCCGGGGTACATCTCGAAGGTGTAGGCGAAGACCCGCTGGGCGCCCCACAGCCAGTCGTCGATCGCGCCGTCGGTGATGTAGAGCTCGCTGGACTGCTCGGGCGTGTAGCCGTTGGTGCCGGCCATGTCCCGACCGAGGGCGGCGAAGGTGTTGTACTCGTCGGCGGTCATGCCGGGGGCGGTCTCGGCGGTGGTCCAGCCGAACGGCCAGAGCACCAGTTCGCTGTACGTGTGGAAGTCGATGGCGGCGGTGATCTGCTGCTTGCCGCCGACGACCCGGCTGCGGACGAAGTCGGCGACCACCTTGGTCTCCTTGGCGGACTCCGGGGCGCTGCCCCGGTAGGTCTCGTTGGAGGTGGAGCCGGAGGAGCCGCCGCAGCAGCCCCACTTGTAGTTCCAGTTGCGGTTGAGGTCGGTGCCGACGCTGTTGCTGCCGGAGTTCGGCTGGCGGTCCTTGCGCCAGCTGCGGTAGCGGCCGGTGGCGATGTCGTACTCGCCGCCGTCCGGGTTGAGGTCGGGGATCACCCAGATCTCGCGGCTGTTGACGGCGTTGGCGATGCGGCTGTCGGTGGCGTACTTGTCGCCGAACTCGTGCAGCAGGTAGAGCGCCATCTCGACGGTGAGGTGCTCGCGCGCGTGCTGGTGGGCGGTGAACAGCACCTCGGGCTCGTCCTCGTCGGTGCCGACGTTGTCGCTGATCTTCACCGCGACGATCGGCCGGCCCTCGTAGGAGGTGCCGATGACCCGCTTGCTCATGATGTCCGGGTGCGCGGCGACGACGGCGTCGATGTCGGCGGTGGCCTCGGCGTAGTTGTGGTAGCCGGAGTCGGCCGGCGGGAAGTCGTACTCCGGCCCGGCCAGGCCTGCGCCGCCTCCGTCGCCTTCGTCGCCGTAGCGGGGACCGGGCAGCGCGGCCGGCGACCAGCCGAGCGTGCGCAGCCGGGCGGCCTCGGCGGGGGTGGCGGTGACCACCACCGCGTCGGGCAGGACGGCGTCGACGGAGGCGCCGGTGGCGGCGACGGCGGTGCGCTCGGCAACGGTGCGGGGGCCGTCGAGCCGGTACTGCCGTGCGAGGCCGTCGTCGGCGGTACCGATGGTGAGTGGGGCGAGGGTGCCGGTGTCGGCGGCACTGGCGGTGAGCGGGGTGGCGAGGGCGAGGGCCAGCAGGACGGCGGTGGCCGCGGCGGGCTTCCCTCGGCGGGGCAGTCGCATGACTGTCCTCCTGTGGGGGTCCGTGGGGGGCGGAACAGTGGAGGAGGTTCGGCGCGCGCCAGCTTGATGGTCCGCCAGTGTCATGGGTTCGTCAAGGCATCGGAAAGCCCGCGCTCCGACGACGGACGACACGGGCGCACCGGAAGGCCCGACGGGTCCCACAGGTCGCCAGACCGCACCAGCGCCGCCCCGCCCGCCCTCCAGGCGGACGACGGGGGTTCGAGGACAGGCCTGGGACCCCGATCGGCCAGCGGGAGGCTTCGGGCGGCGGCGGCCCGGGGATCGTGGTGAGAATCCGGTCGGGGGCGCCTGCCAGGCTGGGCCCCGCACGTCCGATACCTCGCCAGGAGAACCGATCATGCGACGAATCCTGCTCACTGCTGCGGCCACGGCGCTGGCCGCCGTCACCGGTCCGGCGGCCGCCGCGGCCGGCGCCGCGACCGTCCCGCCCGCCTCCGCCGCTTCCTCCGACGCGCCCGGGGCCGTCGCCGGTCAGGGCGGGTGGGAGGCGTGGCCCACGCCGGCGTCCGACCTCCCGGCCGGCTCCCGCTGCGACTTCCCCGTGCACCTGGAGCCCGTCGTCGACGAGGGGCAGCGGCGGGTGCTGGAGTACGCCCCCGACGGCACCACCGTGCGACGCGCCGCCTTCCGGGGCGCTCTCGTCCTGCGGATCACCAACACGACGACCGGCGCCTCGTACGACGCGGACGCCGGTGGCCGGGCCGTCGTCGACTACCGCCCCGACAGGTCCCAGACCTGGCACGCCCACGGCCCGGTCCTGCTCGGCGTCGGCCCGAACGGCGGCAACCTGCCCCGCGACCTCTATCTCGTCGACGGCGTCTACACCATCGACATCAGCTCCACCGGCTACAAGACGCTGACCGTCAGGCACGGCTCCGCCGAACCGCTCTGCGCGAAGATCGCCTGACGGCCGTAGGAGCGTCCCGCCACACCTGCGGCTGCCCCGTCCGGCGCAGCGTGACGCGCGCGGCGGGCGGGGTGCTGCGATCTTCGGAGGGCACCCGGTCGCCGCCCGACGGCCGGGTCCCGTCGTCCCGAGACCGTGGAGGCCCGGATGTGGCAGGCTCCCCCCGCCCCCGTCAGCCGTGAGTGGCTCCCGGTGCTGGACATGCCGGCACCCGCCCCGCAGAACCGCTGGACGGTGCTGCTGCGCGCGCTGCTGCTGATCCCCCAGTTCGTGGTGGTGTGGGTGCTGTCGGTGGTGGCGTTCTTCGTCACCGTCTCCGGCTGGTTCGGCGCGCTGGTGCTCGGCCGGCTGCCCGACTTCGTGGCGGACTACCTCACCGTGTTCGTCCCGTACGACACCCGCGTCACCGCGTACCTGATGCTCACCGTGGACCGCTATCCGCCGTTCCGGTTCGAGGTGCCCGAGTACCCGGTGCAGGTCGAGCTGCGGCCGGGCGAGCTGAACCGGCTGGCCGTGCTGTTCCGCATCATCCTGGTCATCCCGGCCTCGATCGTGCAGGGGCTGGTGTACGCGGGGTGGTGGACGGTGTCCTTCATCCTCTGGCTGGTGGTGCTGGTCCTCGGCCGGATGCCGCAGCCGCTGTACGAGGCGACGGCCGCGATCCTGCGCTACCGGGTGCGTTACACCGCCTATCTGACGATGATCTCGTCCGCCTACCCCAAGCGCCTGTTCGGCGACGCGCCGGGCAGCGAGCCGGCGGGCCCGGTCTCGGCCACCCGCCCGCTGGTCCTGAGCGGTGCCGCGCGCGGTCTGCTCGTCCTCTTCCTGCTCCTCGGTCTGGCCTCCTCGGCGACGGGCTCGATCACCGCCTCGGTGAACTCGGACGACGACGACAACGACAACGACGGCAACGACAGCACCGCCCCGACCCAGCGCGTCACCGCGCCCCTCGTGCCGGGCCCCGCCGACCGCGGGCCCGGCGGGCCGCGCGGCGAGGCGTAGCGGGTAGCGGGTAGCGAGCAGCGGGTAACGGGCTCGCTCGATCAGGGGGGCGTGTACGCACCGGCGCACCGTTGCCGCGTACGCGCCGTCTGATCGAGAAAGCAAGGTTACCGGCGGTATGTGCGCGGCTACGTTTGGCATATGACGCACTCTCGAGTCCGCCGACTCCTCGTCCGTACCGCCGGGGCCCTCGTGCTCGTGGCCGCTCCCCTCGGGGCGCAGGCCGCCGCCGCACACGGCCAGGGCGGGGACCAGAGAGCCATCATCACCTCCCTGAGCGACGGCGACCGCGACGCGCTGCAGCACGCGGTGGACGCCCAGCTCGCCGCGGGCAAGGGCGGCCGGCAGACCGCCGCCAACGAGATCACCTTCCCGGACGGAGTGGTGCTGGTGCTCCCACTGCCCGGGCAGGCGCAGGCACCGCCCTGGAGCGGCGACCACCACCGCCGCACCGTCCGGAGCCCGGACTGGAAGCACTGCCCCACGCCGGTCAGCGAGCCGTCCTACTACTGCTTCTACTCCGACCGGAACTGGGGCGGCCGCCGGCTCCAGTTCAACCTCTTCCACGAGGACGCCGCCGTGTACTTCTCCGACTACGGGTTCCGCGACCAGGCGAGCAGCTGGGTGAACACGGCGCGCGGCCTGGAGGTGATCGTGGACAACGACCCGGGCGACGGCCAGTGGCAGATGCTCTGGAAGGAGCCGGCGGAGTCGCTGTCCGCGTCGGTCGCGTACGACAACATGGCCGACCGGTTCTGGGCGGTCCGGCAGTAGCGGCCGGCTCCGCCTCCGGACACCGGCCGCCCGCCTCCGGACACCGGCCGCCCGCTACCGACTACCGGCCGAGGCGGCCGAGGCCGGGGGCGAGACCGCGCCGGTGGCGACCGGCTCCGGCGTGACCGTGATGTAGGTCGGCGCCGGAGCGGTCTGCCGGGAGTCCGCCGCGAACCAGCCGGCACCGAACGCGACGATGCCGAGCAGGAGGCCCGCGAGGACCAGCGTGACGATGTGCTGTTTCATGGCCCAAGGGTAGGGGCGGGGCGGCCAACTTCCTTGCAAACACGGCCCGCTGGGCACGGTAGGCGTCAATCGGCGTTGACGCGGCAGCGGCCGTCACCCCGCTCGGCGGGACCCGCCCGGGGCGCTGGCACCGCCGGCTGGGAGGATCTCCGCATGACCTCCCCGCTCCACCCCGTCCGGGTCCTCCGGATCCTCGGCGACCGACCGTTCGCCGAGGTCGGCCGCCCCGTCCTCGCCGTGCCCGACGAGGCGCGCGGCCTGCTCGCCGTCGCGGGCGAGCGCGCGTTCGCCCGGACCGCGACGGTGGGGGTGTACGGCACGGGGGACCTCGGCTGCCGGGCCGTGCTCCGGACGCGTTTCCCGGTGCGCGCGCTGGCCTTCCACCCCACCGCGCCCCTGCTCGCCGTCGGCACCGGCGCGTACGACGGCGGCTACTTCTTCGAGGGCGAGCTGCTCCTCCTCGACTGGGAGACGGGCACGACCACCTCGCTCATCGAGCACGACTTCGGCCGCAAGGTCCTCGGACTGGCCTGGCTCGACGACCAATCCCTGCGCGTGCTGATGGCACCGCCGGACGACTGGAAGGACCGGAAGGCGCACGTCGAGGGCCACGTCGCCGTCGTACGGCGGCCCGACTGGCGCACCGCCGCGCCGCGTTCGCTCACCTTCGACGACCTGGCCGGCCCCCGGGTCCCGGCCCCGCGGGCCGACACACGCGAGGAGGCCCACCGGATGCTCTCCGCCCTGAGCCCCGACTGGGAGCCCCGGCGGCACGTCCTCGCCGTCGAGGAACGACCGGACGGCGCGATCCTGGCCACCCTCGCCCGCGAGGAGGGCGACGAGGAGGACGACGAGGAGGGCGACCAGGCCGACGCCCCGGAGCAGCCCGGGTGCGTCACGCTCCCCGACGGCCTGCTGCTCCGGCACCGGACCGCCCCGTACCTCGGCCTGCACGACCGCCTGCGGATCCGGCGCGCCAGCCGGGACTACGTCAACCAGGCCCCGCCGCCCGGCCGCCAGAAGACGGAGCCGTACCGGCTCTCGGTGCGCTCCCCCGACGGGGCGGCCCTCCAGCCCCTGTTCCCGTTCTCCTGGGAGCCCGGGGAGACCCACTTCCCCGGCCCGGGCGTGGAGACCGCCGACGGCGACCTGGTGCACGCCGGCACCGTCTACAGCGGCCACGGGCTGCAGCCCGGCGGCTCCTTCGTCGTCCGCCGCTCGGGCACCGACGGCACTCCGCGCTGGGTCTTCCGGACCGACCACGTCGCCATCGACCTCGACACCGACCCGGACACCGCCCACGTCGCCTACCGCAACGGCGAACTCCTGGCCCTCGACCTCCGCACCGGCGCCCTCCGCCGGCGCCACCTGCTGACCGTCGCCGGTGTCCCCGCCATCCCGACCGCGCTCACCGCCGCCGGGCCCGGCCACCTGCTCGTCGGCACGACCGACGGCCGGGTCCTGGAGTGCACGACCGGTTAGCCCTCCCGGCCCGGGTCGGCAGCCCGGGAGGGCACCGCCGGAGCCTTCCTCCGGCATCGGCCAACTCCCCTTGTATAAAGGGACGGAGGGGACCGAGGAGGTCGCAGCATGCACTCGAGGGAACAGCCGCAGAGGGCCGGACAGCCTCATCGCGACGCGGGCCGGGCCCGGCGGTCCGGCACCGGAGCACACTCCGAAGGGGACGCGCCCGCGCGGGGCGCCGCGGCCCTGCAGCGCACCGTCGGCAACGCGGCGACGGGGCGCATGATCGGTGACCAGCGGGACGGCACCGGACGGGACGGCCGCCGGGCGGTCGTCGGACTCCAGCGCGCACCGGGCGACCAGACCGCCCCGCGCAGGCCCCGGGTGCAGCTGGACCAGAACAACGTGCTGAGGATCTGCGAGGCCGCCACGCCCGACGGGCAGCCCGCCTCCGGCGGACGGGCGGCCGACCTGCGGAACATCGTGTGGGAGGACCACTGGGCCGCGATCTCCGAGGTGTGCCGGAAGCACAAGTACACCATCGCCGTACGGGAGACCGGGGAGCACTCCATCCGGCGCATCGCGGAGGGCGCCAAGCCCAAGCCGCACACCATCCTGGAGAAGTCCATCAAGCCCTCCTCCGTCCGCAAGAAGTACGGCACCGGGCCCGGGCAGGCCGAGGGCGACCCGGCGACGGTGCTGCGCTGGCTGCAGGAGCAGGACCTGAGCGGCTTCGTCGGTCACTGGAACGACCAGGGCCTGGCCGGCGTGCGGATCGACCGCCCGCCGCAGTCCGTCCTGGACCTGGGCATCGTGCAGACCGGCCCCGGGGGCGAGCAGTACGTGCCGATCGACCTGCGGACGCAGGACGGCGGCCCGGCGCTGACCCGGTTGAAGGCCGACCCGCAGTGGAAGCGCTACCTCTACACCGGGGACTACGACCTGCACGAGGTGTACTCCGCGCAGGGCGGCACGGGCGGCGGCCAGATCCCGGAGGCCACCCCCGAGAAGGCCAAGCTGCTGGACCGGCTCAACGCCGGGATCGCCGGGAAGGCCCGGGAGGGCGAGGTGGTGCGCAGCGGCAAGGTGGCCATGGAGCACGGCAGGCTGCACATGGCGGGCGGCTCCGAGTACGCCATGTTCCAGCACGGCGACCAGGCCACCTACCGGATGAACCAGTACCTGGAGGCGCTGGAGGCCGAGGTGGCCCGGCACGCGGCGCAGCTGGTGCGGGCGGTGGCCACGGAGGCCGACGAGCCCCTGGCCTGGTGCCGCATGGGGCAGTGGTACGTGACCAGGAACCGCGAGGAGCACGCCGTCCTGCGCGCCCGCTGGAAGCTGGCCGTGCCCCACACCTGGGGCGCCGACGAGGTGGACCGCACCGCCCGCGGCGGCTACCGCACGGCCGGCTACATCGACTGACCCCGGAGCGGGCCGCGCGGGCCGTACAGGCCGTGCCGCCGTACCGACCGTACCGGGGCCGCGTCTCGCGCGGCGGCCCTGGCGGCCGGAAGGCCTGTCCTGACGGTCGGTCGTACGGCGGTCAGGTGGCGGTGTCAGGAGGGGTGTCAGCTGTCGGAACCGCCTCCCGTCCCGTGGCCGTCGGCGAGTTCGGTGGCGTAGCGGTCGACGGCCTCCGCGAGCCGGTGGGTCATCCGGTCCACCTGGCTGCCGAGGTGGCCGGCGACGATGCGGTGGGCGCCGTCGAGGTCCCCGCCGAGCAGTTCGCCGGTGATCACCAGGGTGTTGTCCGGGAGGATGCGGCGTCCGGACATCCGCCGCTGGACCTCGTCCATGCCGACGTCTGCCAGTGCCTGCCGCAGCTCCTCGGTGAGCGGGGCGAGCCAGCGGGCGCGCAGCGCGTACTCGCCGTGGTCGGCGAAGGTCGGGTGGAGCCGGGCGAGGAGCTGCGCGGGGTACTCCTCGACGGGTTCGGCGAACTGCGGGTAGTCCTTGGCGAATTCGTCCCAGTCGACGTCGAGTCCGGTGATCTCCTCCGGGAAGACGGGCCAGTGCAGGCGGTTCGGGTCGGACTGGGTGAAGACCTGCCGGAGCAGTTCGTAGGGGACCTCGGCGGTGCGCGCGAGCAGGACCGCGTCGTACAGGTCCTTGCCCTGCGGGTGGATGTCCGAGACGAGCCAGAGGATCTTCCAGGCGAGGGAGAGCTCGGGTGTGGCGCCGAGCAGCGGGCCGGTGACGCCGGGGAGCCGGTAGGGCTGCGGCGGGACGGGCAGGGGCTCGGTGAAGACGAAGTCGAGCTGGACCGACCCGCCCGGGACGCCCGGGGCCGTCCACGGCAGGACGAGCCGGCGCCCGGGCACCCGGTCGTAGGTCCAGATCTCGTCGCTGACCGCCTGGTCGGCGTGCAGCCGTACGGTGCCCGAGAGCCGTTCGGCGCCGGCAGCGAGCTCCTGGAACATCCGGTCCGTGCGCTCGTCGGCCAGCTCCCAGTCCGTCGGGCGGACCACGAAGTCGAGGTCGCCCGGCTCCCGTGCCTGCTCGCCGTACCAGGCGCGCAGCAGGACGCTGCCGCGCAGCACCAGGTGCTCGGCCCACGGCGAGTCGGCGACGGCGGAGAGCACGGTGGTCAGCGCCTCGCGCCGCGCGGCGAGCCAGCGTTCGGCGAGCCCCGGGTCGGCGAAGGCCGGTTCGCTGGGCCGAAGGGCCCGGGCGTACCCGGCGAGGGCGGGGTCGAAGACCGGCTGCTGGCTGACCGCCTCGTCGTCGACCGGTCGGATGCTCCTGGGCAGGTCCCGGTCCTCACGGACGTCCTCCGACGGCGGCCGCTTGGGCAGCACCACGCCCTGCCACGGTCCCCAGTTCAGCTTCTCCCACGCCACCGGCGACGGGGACTGGTCCTCGGTCATCCTTGCTCTCCTTCTCCTTCTCCGTCTCCGTACGCCTGGGCGCCGGGCCCGTGCTCGGTGATCCATCCCGCGTCCAGGGCCTCGTCGCTGTCCACGACGACGAACTCGCGCTCCACGGACACCACCTCGCGGCCGTCGGCGGCGAGGTCCCGCAGCAGCGCCTCCAGCCGGCGGCCCGCGGTGCCCAGGCCCACCGAACGGCACCGCTGGGTCACGAACCACTCGCACCGGCCGTCCGCACGCACCCGGCGCGGATTGCGCGACAGGTGCGCACCGTGCCGGACGGCCAGCCCGGTGAGGCCGGCGAGGCGCGCGTGGCCCGCCTCGGGTGCCGGCCCCGGGAGCAGCAGCTTGACGTGGTGTTCGAAGTACCGGCCGGCTCCGTGCGGCACGGCGTCCTCGTCCGAGGCCGGGACGCCGTGTGCCCACGGCGCCGCCTCGATCTTCGCCCGCAGGACGGTGAACCCGGCCCGAGCCAGCCCGTCGGCCGTCCTGGACGTCACCGCGGCGACCTCCGCCAGCGTGCCGTCGGCGCGCAGGGTGAGCATCGGCTGCGAGGGCGCCGCACCGCGGGCCAGCAGGATGTGGGTGAACTTCACGTCGTGGCCCCGCGCCCACGCGGCCAGCGCCTCGGCGGCTCCGGGCTCCACGGTCAGGTGGACCTCGAAGTCGCCCCGGACGTCGGGAGGCGCGGGCCGGTCGTCACGGCGCTGGTCGGAACGGGTCACGATCATGGGGAGCATCCTGCCAAGCCGCTCCGACAATCCCGCGGGCGCCCCGGTGCCACCGCGGCTCTCCTCCGCCGGGACGACCGGTCGGAGCCCGTCGGCCCGGTCGGCTGCGTCGGCCCGGTCGGCTGCCCAGTGGGCTCCGTCGGCTGAGGACGGCTCAGGACGGCTCAGGAGGGCAGGACGGCTCAGGAGGACAGGACAGCTCAGGAGGGCAGGACGGCCACGGCCTCCACCTCCACCAGCTGGTCGTGGTACCCGAGCACGGCGACGCCGAGCAGGGTGCTCGGGGCGTCGTGCTCCCCCATGTAGGCGCGGTAGACGTTCCACACCTTCACCAGGTCCGCCTGGTCGGCGGAGGCCACGTAGACGGTCGTCCGGGCGATGTCGGTGAGGGAGGCGCCGGAGTCCTCCAGCACGGTTATCAGGTTCCGCATCACCTGGTGGGCCTGGGCCTCGTAGTCGCCGACAGCGACCGTCCGGCCCTCCTCGTCGAGCGGGCAGGCGCCCGCCAGCCAGAGCGAGCGGGCCGGGGCGTCGACCTCCGCCGCGTAGGCGTAGTCCACCGCCCTGGTCAGCCGCGTGGTGCGGATCAGCTTGACGGCGCTGCTCATGTGGTCCTCCGACGGTCCCGACCGAACGTTCGCGCCCATCGTTGGCCCGTTCTGAGCGACCGTCAAACCATTTAACCGGTGAACTCCCTTCCGTTCCGGGCCTCCTGCGTCCGCGATTCACCGTTGCGGGGGATGGCGGACCGGCCCGCCGGAGCGCGATCCTGGTGCCTGCGCCCGGGGACCACGCCCCCGGGCGCCCACCCACCTCCAGCCCCGGGAGGCACCGCCATGAAGCCCCAACCGTCCGGCCGCGACCAGGCCTCCGGAGTCCGCCGGCGCCGCATGCTCGGCCTCGCGCTCGGGGCGGGCCTCGTCCCGGCGCTCGGCCCGGCCGCCCAGGCGGCGTCCGACGCCCCGCCGGAGACGGCCCGGTCGCTGCCGGCGGCCGCGCTGGGCCGCCGGGTCGCCGCCGTGGCCGCGAGCCAGCTCGGCGTGCCGTACGCCTGGGGTGGCGGCGACCGGCTGGGCGCGAGCCTCGGCTTCTGCGACGAGGACAACGGCTGGTTGAACGGCGTGTGCATGGGCGAGAAGACGGTCGGCTTCGACTGCAGCGGCCTGTCGCTCTACTGCTGGTACCGGGCCAGCCACGGCACCGTCGAGCTCGGGCACTACACCGTCGCGCAGTTCAACCTCAGCGCCCCGGTGGAGCGCGACGCGCTGGCCCCGGGCGACCTGCTGTTCTTCTCCCGCCCCGACGCCCCCCTGCACCACGTCGGGATCCACGTCGGCGAGGGTGCGATGATCCACGCCGAGCGGACCGGCACCCTGGTCGCCCGGGTCGAGAACGTGCTCGACGTACCGCGCTGGGCGGGCGAGTTCGCCGGTGCCCGCCGCCCGGGGCAGCCCGCCGCCTGAGCCGGTCGAAGCGCCCGGCTGTTCACAGGCCGCCGCGCCGCTCCGCCATCCCGTGGTGCACCCGCAGCAGCAGCTCCTGCAGCGTCCGCCGCTCCCCCGCGTCCAGCGGCGCGAGCACCTCGTCCTGCACCGCCCGCGCCTGCGCGTCGAGTTCGGCGAGCAGCGCCCGGCCGGCGTCGGTGACGGAGACCGAGACCCGCCGCCGGTCGACCTGGTCCCTGGCACGCTCGACGTACCCGGCGGCGGCGAGCTGGTCGGCGACCTTGGCCAGGTCGCTCGGGTCGATGGCCAGCCGCCGCACCAGGTCCCGCTGGGCCTGCGGGCCGAAGTCGGCGAGCGCCGCCAGCACCGCCATGTCCCAGAGCCGCAGGCCGCGTTCGGCCAGCCGCTCGGCGAACCGGCCGCGTGCCGCCTTGCCGACCCGGGAGAGCAGGTAGGTACTGAGGTCCAGCAGGGTCGGGGGGAGCCCGGCGGCGGGCTGCGGGTTCTCGGAGGCCATGGCGACAGTCTAGGGTCCATCCCTATAGTGGGTACCGACCCACTAATTCCGAACCGTCGCCCCCTTGCCAGGAGTTCGCCCGTGGACGCCCTGTACCCCCGCCTGCTCGTCACCCGCTTCGCCGAGTGCTTCGACTTCTACCGCGCCGTCCTCCCGCCGCTCACGGGCGCCACCCTGGTCAAGGGCTCGCCCGAGGGGCCGTACGCCAACTGGGACCTCGCCGACCAGACCCTGCTCGCCCTCTTCGACCGCTCCGCGATGGCCGCCGTGCTCGGCACCGCCGAGCCGCCCGGCCGTCCCGGCGCACCTGCTGCACCCGCCGTGCCCGCCGCACCGGTCCACGACGCCGCGATGCTGGTCCTCCGGGTGGACGACGTGGACGCCGCCCTCGACCTCTGCCTGCGCCACGGCGGCACCCCGGCCGCGCCCGCGACCGACCGCCCGGAGTGGGGCCCCACCCTGCGCAGCGCCCATCTGCGCGACCCGGACGGCCGGCTGGTCGAGCTCCAGTCCTACTGACGGCCCGCGCCGCACGGGGCTTCGGGCTCCTGCGGCG
>NZ_JBHVET010000197.1:0-11998 GCF_042802135.1 Kitasatospora sp. NPDC057512 | reverse complement strand
CCGCATCGCGGCGGCCATGCCCGAGGGCGTGGTGCACACCGTCGGCTCCCGGCGGCTCGGCTGCCAGTTGGACGGAGGCGACCTGGACCTGGTGGCGGCGCTGCCCGGCGCCGCCGATCTGCCCGCCGTCCGCGCCCGGGTGGCGGCAGCGCTGCCGGAGGCCCGGCGGCTGCGCGAGGTGCGCGGCGCCCGGGTGCCGGGGCTCCGGCTGGCCGCCGACGGCCTGTCGGTCGACCTCGTGGTGGTCTTCACCGGCGCCCTCGATCCGGCCCGAGCCGTCGACCGCCGTGCGGAGTTGGGCGAGGCGGAGGCCGTCGCGCTGAGCGCGGTCACGGATGCCGAGGCGGTCCTGGCGGCACTCGGCGACCGCCATGCCCGCTTCGTCCGGCTGGCCCGCCAGGTGAAGGCCTGGGCGCGGGCGCGCGGCCTGGACTCCGCACCCTTCGGCCAACTGCCCTCGCTCGCCTGGTCGGTGCTGGCCGCGCGGACGGTCCTGGAGGCGCCCGACGATCCCGACGCTCCCGACGCTCCCGAGGACGACCTCTTCCAGCGCTTCACCGAGACGTGGGCGGGCTGGGACTGGCGCCGGCCCGTCGCCCTCACGGGTGGTCCGACGCCACCCTCCTCGGGCCCGCTCACCGTCCTCACCCCGTCCGCCCCGGTCCGCAGCTGCACCACCCAGGTCAGCGCCGACACCCGCGACCTGCTCACCGAGGAGCTCTACCGCGCCTGGGAACTCACCACCGAGGCCACCGACTCCTCCCAGGCTCCCGAGGCGCCCGACGCGCCCGGTGCCGCCGAACCCCCGTGGCCCGCCCTGCTCGCCGCTCCCCCGCTGCACCGCCGGCACGCCGCCTGGGCCGTGGTCAGCGCCGACGAGGAGTCACTCGGCCTCGCCCGGGGCCGCGTCCGCGCCCTGCTGGCCGCCCTGGAGGACGCCGGGGCCACCCGGCTGCACGCCTGGCCCCACCCGTACCGGACCGCCGACGGCCGCTTCCACCTCCCGATCGGCCTCGGCCCCGCCCCGCTCTCCGCCGCCCGGCTCGCCCCGCTCGCCAAGGCCTGGTCTCGGACCCTGCCCGGCGTCCGGGTCGAGCACGTCGACGGCGGCGGCGCCCCCACCCCGACCCGCTGAACCACCCCGACCCGCTGAACCATCCCGCCCGGCTGGACCATCCCTCCCGCATAGACCATCCCTCCCGACTGGACGGCCCCACCCCACCGAACGACCCCGATGGGCCGAACCACCCCTGCCCATCGGGCTCTTCTGGACAATCGCCCCCGAAATTTGCCACGGTGAGGACCAGCGGCCCAGTCATCGATCATGCGGCCGAAGCCCCATGGGAGTTCCCCGTGCCCTCCGCCGACTTCCCCGCCTTCTACCTCGGGCAGAGCACCTTCTCCGACCCCGGCGCCCACCTCCCCCGCTACGCCGACCTCCCCAAGGATCCGCGCCGACTCGCCCGGATCGCCCGCGACCTGATCATCCACCGCCTCGAAGGCCGGCTGTTCCACCACCCCATCCCGGCGAACCGGCTCCACCACGACGCCGAGACCCGCTACCTCGACGACATCCTGCACCTGATCACCGACCGCGACCCGGCCCCGCTCAACCACCCGCGCGCGCCCGCCGACCGCTTCGTCGGCGTCTGCCGGGACCTGGCGCTGCTGCTCTGCTCCTTCCTCCGCCACGTCGGCGTGCCGGCCCGGTTGCGCTGCGGCTTCGCCGGCTACCTCGGCCCGGACGGCTTCCACTGCGACCACGTGGCCACCGAGTACTGGGACGACCGGCGCGGCTGGCTGCTCGCCGACCCACAGCTGGCCGACCCGAGGGTCGCCGCCGCCTGGCGGGTGGACTTCGACCCGATGGACGTCCCGCGCGACCGCTTCCTGGTCGCCGGCCGGGCCTGGCGCACGATCCGCGCCGACCGGTCCACCGCCGGCTCCTTCGGCGTCCACCCGCCCGAGGAGGGCCCGCTCAACGGCGAGTGGTTCGTCGCCCACTCCACCCGGCTCGACCTCGCGGCCCTGAACAAGGTCGAGACCCTCCTCTGGGACACCTGGGGCACCGGATCCACCAACACCCCCCACGCCCCGTACGACGAGGTCGCCCACCTGACCGTCGGCCCGGTCGACCTCCCCGCCGTCCGCCGGCTGTTCTCCGAGCACGACGCGCTGCGCACCCCGAAGACCGTCCTGTCCCTGGCCCCCTTCAACGGCCCCCGCGAGGTCACCCTGCGCTGACGGCCCCCGGCCCCCTCGCCCGCTCCTGGCGGGGCAGGCCGCCGCTACGCCCCGGCCTGCTGGTAGAGCGTCACCAGGAGGCCGTACACCGGCTCGCCCTCCGCGTCCTCCTCCGTCTCGTCGACCAGTCCGGCCAGCGCCTCGACGAGCCGCGCCGCCTTGGCCGGGCTGAGTCGGAGGTGGCGCAGGGCCAGGAGGTGGTCGACGGGTGAGCGGTCCAACTCCTGGGCGACGGCGCCGAACAGCGCGGCCGTACCCTCGACCTGCGGTTCGGCGATGAAGAAGCGATCGGCGGTCCGCCGGTAGTACTTCTCGGTGCCGCCGCGCACCCGTCGCGTTCCCGCGTCCTGGACCAGCCCCGCCTCGCCCAGCACCCTGAGGTGGTGCGAGACGCTGCCCTTGTTCACCCCGAGCTGCGCGGCGAGCCGGCTGATCGTCGACGGACGGCTGCTCAGGGCGAAGAGCAGGCGCTGGCGCAGGGGGTGGGCGAGCGCGGCGTGTTCCAGCGGCGCGCTGATCTGCTGGACGGTCTCGTCCGGTCGGTGGCTCACCTGATCAAGCGTTAAGTACGGTTGACGCTTTGGCAAGTCGCTGGTCTACTGCCTCTCCATGACCTCCACCACATCGCCGTCCGCGCTGGACACCGTCGCCGTCGTCGAGTCGATAGCCGACCTGGTCCGCGAGAACTACGTCTTCCCCGATGTCGCCGGGCAGCTGGCGGACCTGCTGAGGCGCCGGAGCGCCGAGGGCTCCTACCGGACCGAATCCGCCCAGGAGTTGTCCGAAGCGGTCACCGCGGACCTGCGGTCCGTCAACGGCGACCTGCACCTGGGCCTCAAGTACCACGCCCTGCCGGTGCCGCCGGAACCGGGTGCGGCGGTACTCGCCATGGTGCGCAGGGAGTTCGACACCTTTCTGAACGGCGTTCCCCGCGTGGAACTCCTCGACCACGGCGTCGCGGTCCTGGAGATCGGCCCCAAGCTGTTCCCGCTGGACTGGGCGGCACCGCCGCTGACCGCGGCGCTCTCGCTGGTGGCCCCCGCCCGCGGCCTCATCCTGGACCTGCGCCGCAACACCGGCGGCGACCCGAACACGGTCGCCTTCGTCTGCGCCTACCTGCTCGACGGCCGCACCCACCTGAACACCATGTTCTCGCGGAAGGACGAGGTGGGCGCGCAGTCCTGGACGCCCCCGTTCGTCCCCGGTGTCCGCTTCGGCGGCAGCAAGCCGATCTACGTGCTGACCAGCGCGGACACCTTCTCCGGGGGCGAGGAACTCGCCTACGACCTGCAGCAGCTCGGGCGCGCCGAGGTCGTCGGCGAGGTCACCCGCGGTGGCGCCCACCCACGTGAGGGCTTTACGGTGCACCCGCACCTGGAGCTCAGCGTGCCCTTCGCCCGCGCGGTCAACCCGATCTCGGGCACCAACTGGGAGGGCGTCGGCGTCCAGCCCGACGTCCCCTGCGACGCCGACACGGCACTCGACCGCGCCCTGGCCCTGGCTGCCGCGCGCCTGGCATAGCCGCACCCCCTCCACAGGCCTGCCGAGCCCGAAAGGCAGGGATGGTCGGCCTGGAGGTCACAGCGACCCGACATCGGGTAGCAGGTCGAACACGCAGAGTTGTGACGTCTGTAGGGTGGGTCGCGGCAGTGCCGTTCAGACCCAGCCACTCCACCGGAGGATGCGCCGTGACCACCCCGGACCTCACCTACACCGATGCGATCAAGCAGGTGGAGGACGCCCTGCGCCGCCTTCACCAGGAGGCCGGCGCCAAGGCGGCCTTCCTGATCGACAGGAAGGGCCGGCAGGTGGCGGCGGCCGGCGAGGTCGAGCAGTTCGGCACGACCTCGCTCGCCTCCCTCACCGCGGGCAACGTCGCGGCGACCGACGGGTCGGCCAGGCTGATCGGCGAGCACGAGCTCTCGGTGCTCTTCCACGAGGGACAGCAGGACCACGTCCACATCTCGATCGGGACGAAGCGCGCCATCCTGGTCGTCGCCTTCGACGACCGCTCCTCCCTCGGCCTGGTCCGACTCCGGATCAAGCGAGCCAACAGCGAGCTGGAGAGGATCATCGAAGAGGCGCCGGCATCCACCCCCGAGGGGAAGCCCTTTCTCGCCGAGATCACGGACGACGACATCGAGGCGCTCTTCGGCGAATGACGGCGGGGCTCCGGCGGAGCTCGGGAAACCGAATACAGCGCCGGAGTGAGCCGGGACACGATAGTTGGAACCAGGGTGGTGTGCCGACCTGGCGGTTCCGACCTTGCGGGACACGCTTGTTGGAACCACCTGGTCACACCTCTTGCAACCGGCGGCGGATTGCCATTCATGTTGGAACCAGGTCCGAAAAGCAGTCCGACACCGAGGCGCTACTTGACCAGATGGAAGTCTGGATGTTGCAGCCAGGCTTCCAGAAACGCCGCATCTCCGACGTGTCGAAGCCACCGGCCCCCGCCCCAGGTGTCATAGGACACCTCCGAGAGCCTTCCCGGGAGAGCTGACGTCAGTGCTCTCGCCCGGGTCAGGACTGCCTCGTTCCTCGTGTCGTCTCCTTCGGCGGGGCGGCTACTCAAGAGGCCGTCGAAGTCGACCGGTGCATCGAGACGGCGGGCGAGAGCGAGCGCCAGGTGGCCGAGCAGCATGTGGTTCACCGGGCCCGAGCATCCGGCACCGACTATCAGCCCCTGTACCGGTGGACGTGAGAACGCCGAGTAGTCCTCGTCCTCGGCAGGTATCTCCTCGTCCTCCGACAGGAAGAACACACCGACGCCGGCCGGGTCGAAGGCCGGCAGGCCCAGGGCGGAACCGTCTCGCACCCAGAAGTCCACGTCGCCGTCGGCCTTGGTCTCCACCGGCTCGCAGAAGGTCTCCAACCACGGGACCACCTCGGCCAAGATGTCCGCGAACCCGCGTGGTTCGAAGAGCCACAGTCCAACCGCCGGTCCCGACATGTCACCCCCAGAGCTTCGTGACCCAGGTGCCACTGGGCCCGGTTCTATCAGGTCCCGGCGGCGGGCGTCTGATCATTCGGGGCACAGTCAAAGCTCAAGATCGATTCCAGTGCTGGCCCGCTCCGGTTCCAACAACCGTGACCAAGTTCCAACTGCCGTGTCACGGCTCACGGAGTCGGTGCACCGCGACATCCCACCCGCGCGCATCCAGCCCCCCGCACTGCCAACTGCGGCCTCGGATCGCAGGCTTCCTGACGATCCGACATGAAGATCTGAAATTTTTATTGCGCAATTTTTCCTTCAGATCTATCGTCGACGCATGCCCGAGAAGCCCCGGCCCGACCGGATCACCGACCTGTCCCGCCTGAAGGCGTTCACCAACCCGCTGCGGATGCAGCTCTACCGCCTGCTCTTCGCGGCCGGGAGCGCGACCGCCTCGCAGCTCGCCGAGCAGGTCGACCAGGCTCCGTCGCTGGTCAGCTACCACCTGCGCAAGCTCGCCGAGCAGGGCTTCGTCACCGCGGCGAGCGGCCGGAGCACCGATGGGCGCGAGCGGTGGTGGCAGGTCGCCTCCGAGGAGGGCTGGGGCTTCCGCGAGTCCGACCTCGCCGGCACGCCCGAGGGGGCGGCCGCCGTCAGCACCGTGACCAGGGGCCTGGTCGACTCCCGGGTCGCCCAGTACCGCGCCTACCTCGACCAGACCGCCGCCTGGGGCGGGGAGTGGACCGACGCGGCCTTCAGCTCCGAGTGGCTGCTCGACCTCAGGCCCGCCGAACTCGCCGAGCTGGGCGAGGAGTTGCAGACCCTCGCCCGACGCTGGCGGGAGCGCGGCAACGCCGCCAAGGCCGCCGGGGACACCGCGGGCCGCGAGCACGTGTCCGTCCACCTGTACGGGTTCCCCTTCCGCCCCTGACACCGAACACGGCCCGGCCCGGCCTCCGAGCACCGGCGCCGCCGTGTCCCCGACCTCCGGAGCCCCCATGGTCCTCGCGGAACCGCCCCTCTCCCACCGGGGCGCCGCGCCGCCCGCCCACCGCGACGGCAACGTGCTGCGCTGGCTCACCGCCTACACCGCCTCGCTGATCGGCGACAGCGTGTACTTCGCCGCCCTCGGCTGGTCCGCCCAACGGTCCGCCGGCCCCGCCGAGGTCGGCCTGGTCATGGCCGCCGGCGCCGCCCCGCGCGCCCTGCTCATGCTCGGCGGCGGCGTCCTGGCCGACCGGCTCGACCCGCGCCGGGTGGTGCTGGGCAGCGACGCAGCGCGCTGTCTGCTCATCCTCTCGGTGGCCGCCGCCATCGCGCTGACCACGCCCGCGCTCTGGCTGCTGGTCGCGGTGGCGCTCGTCTTCGGCGCCGTGGACGCCCTGTTCGTCCCCGCCGTCGGCGCCCTCCCGCCGCGGATCACCAGCCCCGACCAGCTGGCGCGGGTCACCGGCCTGCGCTCGCTGTCGATGCGCCTCGGCCAGATCGCCGGACCGCCGCTCGGTGGCCTGGCCATGGGCCTGGGCGGCCCGGCCGCCGCCTTCGCCGTCGCCGGGCTGCTCTTCGCGCTCTCCCTGCCGCTCCTGCTCTCGGTCCGGATCAGCCCGCTCGAAGCCCCTCCGGGTGACGCCTCGTCCGCGGCCGGCGCACCGCCCCGGTCCGGCACCGCGCGCGCCGAACTCCTCGACGGGCTGCGCTACATCCGCCGCCACCCGCTGATCGGACCACTGGTCGGCGTCGGGGCCGTCTGCGAACTCGGCCTCACCGGCACCCTCAACGTCGGCCTGGTCCTCCTCAACGCCGAACGCGGTTGGGGTCCGTCCGGCTACGGCTGGATCGTCGGCTGCTTCGGTGCCGGGGCCGCCGCGAGTGCCGCGCTGCTCGCCGTCGTCGGGCGGATTCCCCGGGCCGGTCTGACCATGGCCGTCACCCTGCTGGCGGGCAGCACCGGCGCGGCAGCCATGGCGCTGGTGCCGCAGCTGTGGACCGCCGCCGTCCTGGCCGCCCTGACCGGCCTGGGCGCGGGCGTCTTCGGCAGCCTGGACGGCACTCTGATCCAGACCACCGCCGACCCCGCCTACCTGGGCCGGGTCACCTCCGTCGTGATGCTCACCATGGTCGGCCTCGCCCCGCTCAGCTACCCGGTGGTCGGCGCCGCCATCGGCGTCTGGGGCACCGCCCCGGTCTTCGTCGGCTGCGGCGCCCTCTCCTGCCTCGGCGCCACCCTCGCCCTCGCCTCCCCCGCTGTCCGCCGCGCGGAACTCCCCCGCGCGACCTCCCGCTGAGCCCCCAGCACCGGGTGCGAACGCCGGCCCGGCAGACCCCGCGGGCCCGTCACCAGGTGACCGGGAGTGCCTCGACGCCGTAGACCGTCGACCCCTCGCGGAAACGGAGCCCGGCCTCGGGGACGGCGAGGCGCAGGGTCGGGAAGCGGCGCAGCAGGGCCGGCAGGGCCACCTTCAGTTCCAGCCGGGCCAGTTGCTGGCCGAGGCACTGGTGGACGCCGAAGCCGAAGGACAGCTGGGCGACCGGGCGGCGGCGCAGGTCGAGGTCGTCCGGTCGTTCGGGGACGAGTTCGGGGTCGCGGTTCGCGGTCAGCGGGGAGAGCAGGACGTGCTCGCCCTCGGCGATCCGGTGGCCGTTGACCTCGACGTCGGCCACGGCGGTGCGCAGGAGCGGCGCGGGGATGGCGAGGTGGCGCAGCAGTTCCTCCACCGCCGTGCCGGTGACCGCGGGGTCGTCGCGCAGGGCGGCGAGCTGGTCGGGGTGGCGGAGCAGCGCCAGCACGCTTAGGGCGAGCTGGGTCGCGGTGGTCTCGTGCCCTCCGACCAGGAGGGTGGTGCCGAAGCCGACGAGCTCCTCGTCGGTGAGCTCCGCGCCGTGCCGGCGCACCACCGCACCCAGCACGCCGTCTCCGGGGGCGGCCCGTTCGCGGGCGACGATGTCCGCCATGGCGGCGTTCAACTCGTCCGAGGCGGCGACCAGTTGCCCGGCGTCGGCGGTCCCGTCCATGATCACCTGGGAGCAGCGCTGGAACATCGCCCTGGTCCCGTACGGGACGTCGAGCAGTTCGCAGATCGCTGACGAGGGGATCGGCAGGGCGAAGGCCTCGACCAGGTCGACGACCGGGCCCTGCTCGGCCATGGCGTCGAGGTGCTCGGTGACGATCGCCTCGATCGCGGGCCGCAGCCGCTCGACCTGACGGACGGTGAAGCTGCCGGTGAGCATCCGGCGCAGCCGGGTGTGCTCCGGGCCGCTGTACGCGGGCAGGAAGCCCGGGTGGTTGAACAGGGTGCGCGGCAGTGACGGGTCGATGCCGTTGCCCGTCACCAGTCGCTCCTCCGCGAAGGCGGCCCGGACGTCGCCGTACCCGGTGATGACGACGGCGTCGATCTCGCCGCGCACGGGATGGGTGACGCGCAGCCGCGGCAGGCCGTCCTCCTCGCGCATCCGGCGGAGGTCCGGAGACGGGTCGAACGGGCAGGTCCGGTCCCGTTCGGAGGCGACGAAGGACGTCGAGCGGTGGTCGGGCATGGTGCGGGCTCCTCAGCTGGATCGGTCCGGGGCGCGGTCATGCGACAGAAGGCGGGGCGGGAGACGGAAGGCGTCGGCCTATCCGTGGTACCGGGTGGAGGCGTGGTGCCAGTCGTGGGCGCCGCGGATGGTGGTCTGCAGCGCCTCGGTGCAGTAGCGCCGCAGCAGGTCGCGTTCGGCCGGGGAGAGGTGGTCCGTCGCCGTGCCGGCGAGCAGGGCCCGCTGGGCGCCGGTGAACAGGTCCAGGGCTTCGCCGCGGCGGCGCAGGGCCCGGTCGAGCGCCTCCGGCCGGGAGAGCCCGTGCTCCCGTTCCAGGCAGAGCACCAGGTTGTTCTGCTCCCCCTGGGCCGCGTCCTTCTCCAGGGAGACGATGTCGTTGTCGCAGATGATGAAGGTCTTCGTCATCTCGCGCATGACGGACAGGTGCGGCAGCGCGTACAGGTGGTCGGGCAGGACGCAGGAGGACAGCCGCTCGGCGAGGTCGACGACCGGCGCCACCCCGATGGTGTGACGCCGGACCCGCAGGTAGGTGCTCAGCGGCATGGGCGCACCGGCCTGCCGGCTGCGCGCCTCGTGGACGTGGTGGTCGAGGTACGAGGACCAGTGGGCCGCCGAGCGCCGGATCCAGTCCTCCGGCATGCCATGGCAGCTGCGCCGCCGCATGTCGGCGAAGGCGGCGGCCAGCGGCAGCGGGGACGCCTGCCCGGTGACGCCCTCCCGGACGAGTCCGACGAGGTGGCGGACCCGCTCGGGCGAGCCGCCCCACTCTTCGTCGAGCGCGTCGTCGAACAGGAAGTACCAGCTCTGCTGGTCGACGCCGAGGTCCAGTTCGGCCCCGGTCGCGTTCGGGTAGAACATGGCCGCGATCAGCGGGAACTGGCCCTTGAGGTGGTGGTCCCGCTCCGCGTCCGTGGACAGGAAGCCGAAGGACCGCGGCCAGGCGAGGTGGCGGTCGTGGGCGGCCCGGAAGTCCGGGCTGGTCCGGCTCGGGAAGGGGAGCGGGCCGGGGGCCGGGGCCTGCGGGCCCGGGGAGAGGGTCTCCGCCGTGGCTGTCATGGTGAGGTGCACCTCCGGGAACGGGAGCGGGGCCGGGAACGGGGCCGGGTCAGGGCAGCGCGGAACGAGGCCGTACGGGGTGGAGCCGTACGGAGCGGAGCCGCGCGGAACGGGGCCGGCTCAGTCGGCCGGCCAGGGTGAGACGCGCATGGGCAGCGCGTTGGGCCGGATCAGCGCGTGGGCGACCGGCCGGACCGGGCGGCCCGCCACCGGTCGCGGCCGCCACCGGGAGACGATCGCGCGCAGGACGACCAGCATCTCGGTCATCGCGAAGTGGTCCCCGATGCACCTCCGGTTGCCCAGGGCGAACGGGACGTAGGCACCCGGCGGCAGGTCCTTCTCGGGGCGGTCGAGCCACCGGTCCGGGTGGAACCGCAGCGGGTCCGGGTAGTGGGCCGGGTCCCGGTGCATCGTCAACGCGCTGTAGATCAGCTCGGCCCCCTGCGGGAGGTCGACCCCGCGGACCCGCACGGGTTCCAGGGCGCGCCGCATCAGCAGCCAGCTGGGCTGGTGCAGCCGGAGCACCTCGCGGAGGAACCGCTCGGTGAACGGGAGCGTCGCCGCACCGGGCGGGGCGCCGGCGGGCAGGGCGTCGCACTCGGCCTTGATCCGCTCGGTGAGTTCGGGGCGCCGTCCGATCTCGTGGAGCGCCCAGGCCAGGGTGGTGGCCGTGGTCTCGGCACCGGCCATGAGCAGGGACAGCAGCTCGTCGCGGGCCTCCACGTCGGTCATCCCCCGCGGGTTGCCCGGGGTGGCGGTGAACATGATCGACAGCAGGTCGCCGCGGTCGGCCGGGTCCTGGCGGGCCTGCCGGACGGCGGCGTCCGCGAGTTCGCGCAGCGCCGCGGCCGCGGCCAGGTACCTGCGGTGCCCCAGCGCGGGTGAGGACGCGAGGGGAGCGGGCAGCAGGGTGCCGACGAGGACCCCGCGCATCACCGTGTTCAGGTGCTCGGCGACGCGCTCCCCCAGTTCGGCGACGGCCCCGGCGCCGTCGGGGCGTTCGGTGCTGAACAGGGTGGCCACGAGCATGGCCGTCACCGTCCGCCGCAGCACCACGTCCATGGCGATCACCTCGCCGGGGCACCAGGAGGACACCTGTTCCTCGGCGATGCCGGCCATCGTGGCGACGCCGCCGGCGATGACGTCCCGGCGGAACGCGGGCTGGAGCGCGCGCCGTTGACGGAGGTGGACGTCGTGCTCGGAGGTGATGATGCCGTTGCCGATGAAAGGCCGTGCGACGTCGAACAGCAGGCCTTTGCCGAACTTCCGGCTCTGCGTCAGGAGAACCTCGTGGACGGCCTCGGGCGAGTTCAGGACGAACACCGGCCGATTGCCCAGGAATATCCTGACGATGGCGCCCTGCGCCCGGATCGACTGCAGGAACTCCACGCGTTTTACGGCGAGTTGCGGCAGGTGGCCGAGTAGTGGGAAACGCCCCCGTGCCACGGGTGCCGCCGCGTAGGCGCTGATGGAACGCACGGCCCTGCACCTCCCTGAAGTCTCGGACCGGAAATCAGCCCGGTATTGGAACGTCCATTCGCTCGCGGTGCACGGTGATCATCGTCCGACGGATCGGGAGAGGTCAAGGGACCGGCTGAAATTGCCCCACCGGAGCGGCTTTGAGCCGAACGGCGTGAATTCCCCCACCGCCCGCGCATTCCGGCCTCGGGGAACTCCGCCCGGTCGCTCGGAGCAGGACGCCGCCGGAGACCTCGATGCGCTGGGCCGTCATCCAGTGCAGGCCCTCCGACGCCGGCGTGGCGATGGCGTCGCCGATCTCCGGCGCAAGGCCCGCCGCGAGTACGAGAACCGCATCATCACACTCACGCCCTGACCGGGATCGTTCTCACCGACAACCCTGTACCCGGTGTTCCCCGAGGCCGTGTTCCAGGCCACCCGGACCGGATTGGACCGGGACGCCGCCCTCCCCGGCGGATAGCCTCGGGCGCACCGCACAGTCGATCAACGGAGAATCCCATGCACCCCCAACTCGCGGCCGACCTGGGCCGGTTGCCCGAACTCCTGGAGGAGACCCGGCAGCACGCGCTCGCCTTCCTGGAAGGCCTCGACGAGCGGCCCGTGGTCGAGCGGGCCGAGCCGCCCGCCGCCGCGCCGCTCACCGAGGAGGGCGGCGGGACGCGCGCCGCGCTGGCGGAGTTCACCGAGCGCTGGGAGCCCCGGCTGTCGGCGAGCCCCGGGCCGCGCTACTTCGGGTTCGTGACCGGCGGG